>JAODLU010000322.1 GCA_025464125.1 Microbacteriaceae bacterium
GGCCGCCCTGGAACTGACCGCGCAGACTTCTGCATGGGGTGCCCGCACGATCGCCGTGACTGTCGCCTCTGCCGCAGGGGCCGTTGGCCAGTCCCGCAGCAGCATCGTCTGGTATCCGGCAGACACCAGTCCCACGACCGATGTCGCGGTGGCTGTGCCGCTGACAGTCCCCCAGGGTTCGACGGGCCTGATTCCCGTCGCAGATCTCGTTTCATACACTGCGCCGAACGGCGTGCTCACCAGGCAGCTCGACCAGCTCGAGGGTCGCAACGTCGCGATCGGCATCGACCCGATGATTCTCGCGTCGATCAGGATCCTCGGAACATCCGCGCCAATCACCGCAACAGAATGGCTCGCCAGGCTGGCAACCTTCACCAATCCGACCTTCGCCCTCGGCTACGCGGACTATGACCTCAGTGCCGGCAGCCAGGCCGGAATGGAGGGGATGCTCGCGCCGACGAGTTTCGCGATAGACCCCGGCCTGTTCCCCCAGAGCCCCGCTGCCACACCGACCTCCACCGGCACGCCGACCCCGACGCCGACTCCCGGCGTTCCTGTGCTGCCAACAGTGCAGACGCTCACAGCCTGGAACTACACGATGCAGGGCATCGCCTGGCCTGCGGATGACACTGTCATCGAGAAAGACCTGGACCAGTTCTCGGCGGCGAAGCTCACCACCACCATCCTCGGCTCGGGCAACGTGTCGTACGGCACTCTCGGATACACGCCGAGTGCTGCGGCGACAGTATCGAAACACGGCGCGATCGTGTCAGACAAGATCCTCTCCACTCTCCTCAGGAAGGCCGCAGCGTCCACCGACGAACTCGAGTGGTCGAGCGCGATGTCGGGGCTTGCTGCGGCACTGGCCACGGTGGCGCGGGAGCGGCCCGCAGACACCAGAACAGTGCTGGCCACGCTCGGCAGGCAGTTTCCGGAAGGTAACTTCCGTCTCGGCCAGACGCTCGACGCGCTCGAGGCGCTGCCATGGGCGGGTGCCGCGGGACTGGCCGACGTCGTGAACACCGTGGCCACAACAGGGGTGACTGCAACCCTCGCACCGCAGCCCGAATCTGCCGCGCATATCACCAGTGTCGTTGGGATGCTCGCCTCAGAGACCCTGGCGACGAACTTCTCCTCCGTACTCACCGACCCAACGGTGCTCACCGGCGAGCGCCGCCTGGCGCTGCTCGGACTGCTCGCCAACTCTTGGAGCGCCTACCCGGAACCGTGGAACACAGCCACTACGAAATATGTGGAGCGCACGTCGAGCATCGTCGGCTCGGTGAGCATCGCAAGCACCAGCTCTTTCGTGCTCACATCGAGCCGAAGCAACCTGCCGATAACCGTCGCGAACAAGTTGCCGTGGCCCGTCACCGTCTATGTGACCCTGCGCTCACCGACCGGTGTGCTGAACGTCGTCGATAGCCGTGTAGCCCTCACCCTGGAAGCAGATTCCCAGGCGAAGGCGCTCGTTCCGGTCGAATCGCTCGCAAACGGCGATGTGCGGGTTCGTGCCTCCCTCAGCAGCAGCACAGGCGTCACTGTAGGAAGCTCCTCTGCCTTCGATGTCGATGTGCAGGCGGGCTGGGAGACCCTCGCGACCGCACTTGTTGCGGTCGGGGTCGTCGGAGTGTTCGGATTCGGCATCTGGCGCACTGTGGCGAAACGTCGAAAGGCATCGAAGGCCAGGGCTGCGGGTAAAGCCGGTGTGGTGGATGCTGGCGAGGTGGTTGCCGACGATTCAGCTGCAGCGACCGATGGCGATCCGCCGACTGAAGTGCCAGCATCGTGACCACCGGTGGTGTTCCAGAGAGCGGGGTGCCCGACAGCGGCCTCCCGGTCGGCGGCCTTCCCGACAGCGCTGACACGCCAACAACGCCCCTGACTAATGGCGCCCCCTCTTCCGCGAGCGACCGAGGCGCCATGGGACGCGCCAGCGCAGTGCTGGCCGCCGGCACCATCGTTTCCCGCATCCTGGGCTTCGTTCGCGGCGCCGTGTTGACGGCTGCCATCGGCCAGGTCGCGAGCGCGAGCGGCAACGCCTTCGGCATAGCCAACCAGCTGCCAAACAACATCTATGCTCTCGTTGCCGGCGGCATCCTGAGCGCTGTGCTGGTTCCCCAGATCGTGAAGGCTGGCCTTCACAAAGATGGTGGCCAGCAGTTCATCAACCGCATCGTGACGCTCGGCATCGTCGCCTTCGCCATCGTCACCATCGTGGCGACTGTTGCGGCGCCGGCGCTCGTGCGCCTGTACGCCCAGCAGGCAGTTCCAGGAGGCAAGGGATTCAGCGCAGAGGCCATCACCCTGGCGACGGCGCTGGCCTACTGGTGCCTGCCGCAGATTTTCTTCTACGCGCTGTACAGCCTGTTGAGCGAAGTGCTCAACGCGAGGAAGATCTTCGGCCCGTTCACCTGGGCTCCGGTGCTGAATAATGTTGTTGCCATTGCCGGTCTTGTCGTCTTCATGGTCACCTTCGGCGGCGCTACCGCGAACAGTTCGGTCGAGGTGTGGGGAATCAACAGGATCACCCTGCTCGGAGGCACGACAACTCTCGGTGTTGCCGCCCAGGCGCTCGTGCTGTTCCTCTTCTGGAAGCGTGCGGGCCTCCGGTTCCGCCCGAACTTCCGCTGGAAGGGCGTCGGGCTCGCGGCGACCGGCAAGGCTGCGGGCTGGCTCTTCGGCCTCGTGCTCGTCACGCAGCTCGCGGGCATCGTGCAGTCGAGGGTGGCAAGCCTCGCGAGCGGCGCCGGAGTGCTTGCGCTGCAGAACTCATGGCTCATTTTCATGCTTCCCCATTCGGTCATTGCGGTGTCGATAGCGACCGCATACTTCACGAGGATGAGCGGCCACGCCACCACGGGCGACCTCACCGCGGTTCGGTCAGACCTTTCAGCGTCGCTCAGGGGAATCGGGCTGCTGATCGTCTTCGCGATGGTCGCGCTCGCTGTCGTCGCGTTCCCATTCGCGCGCATCTACGAGAGCGAGTTCACGAATGTGACCGCCATGGCCCAGGTGGTGCTCGCCTACCTGCCAGGACTCGTGCTCTTCAGCATGCTGTTCGTGATCCAGCGGGTCTTCTACGCGCTCGGTGACACTCGCACGCCGTTCTTCATGCAGGTTTTCCAGTCAGTGATCTTCGTCGGCGGCGCGCTGCTCTGCAGTCGACTGCCTGCAGACAGGATCGGTATCGGCATCGCGGTCGTCACGGCTGTTGCCGGAAGCGCACAGGCAATCGTCGCAATAGTGCTGGTGCGGCGGCGGCTGGGGGGAATGGATGGCGCACTGGTGCTCGTGCGCCACCTCCAGTACCTGGCGCTCTCGCTCGTCGCCGGCGCGGTCGGGCTGGTTGTCACCTGGCTGCTTGGCGGGTTCTCGGCGGACGGATTCGCCCAGTCCGGCACCCTGCAGGCGATCATCGCCATCGCGGTGGCCGGCGCTGTCATGTGCCTCGTGTATCTCGGGCTGCTGCGGGCCCTCCGCAATCCCGAGCTGGCATCGGTGACCGGCACGATAACGAGTCGACTGCGCCGCGCTTCCTGAGAGGCATCCGTGCACCGGCAGGCCCGGAATAGTGCGCGAATAGGATGTGTTGTACCGATCAGTGCGAGAGCCACTGGGCTCTCGTGCCTCGAATTCGAGGAGTTGTTGTGCGCCAGACCATCATCATCGGCTCAGGACCCGCCGGGTACACGGCGGCGATCTATGCCGCCCGCGCGAACCTGCACCCGTTGCTGATCGCGAGTTCCGTCGAGGCTGGCGGTGAGCTCATGAAGACCACAGAGGTTGAGAACTACCCCGGCTTTCCCGAAGGCATCCAGGGACCTGATCTCATGATGGCGTTCCAGGCCCAGGCCGAACGCTTCGGAACCGAGATCGTGCTTGACGACGTCACTTCGCTCGACCTTTCGGGCGAAGTGAAGAAGGTCACCCTCGGCAATGGCGACGTTCATGAAGCGCTCTCCGTCATCTTCGCCACCGGCTCCGCCTACCGCAAGCTCGGCCTCGAAGACGAAGACCGCATGAGCGGCCACGGTGTTTCGTGGTGCGCCACCTGCGACGGGTTCTTCTTTCGCCAGAAGACGATCGCAGTGGTCGGCGGAGGCGACTCTGCCATGGAAGAGGCCACATTCCTCACCAAGTTCGCCGACAAGGTCTACGTCATCCATCGCAGCGATTCCCTCCGCGCCTCAATGACCATGCAGGACAGGGCACACGACAACCCCAAGATCGAGTTCCTCTTCAACAAGACCGTCGAGCATATCTATGGCGACGGCGCTGTGACTGGCGTCGGCCTGCGAGACACGGTCGATGGCTCAGAGACGACGCTCGACCTGAGCGGCCTGTTCATTGCGATCGGCGCTGACCCACGCACCCACCTCGTGCATGGCCAGCTCGATTTCAACGCCGACGGAACGATCGCGGTCGACGGCCGCAGCTCCCGCACGAACCTCCCCGGAGTGTTCGCCGCGGGCGACGTCCTCGACCCGACCTATCGCCAGGCTGTCACTGCAGCCGGCTCCGGAACGGTTGCGGCGCTTGACGCCGAGCACTACCTCGCGTCTCT
>JAODLU010000337.1 GCA_025464125.1 Microbacteriaceae bacterium
CAGAGGTGCTGATCATGGTGATCCTCGCGGCGGTCGCCCTCTTCCTCATCTTCCTGGCCGTTCCGGCATTCGCGGCCAACTGGCAGACCAACGGCCAGCTCAACACCGGCCCGACCGGCGGGTTCGCCAGCTTCTGGGCCTACGTCGCCCCGCTTCTCTGGGGCACGCTCTGGGCGTCGTTCATCGCCCTTCTTCTCGGCGCTCCGGTCGCCATCGGCATCGCCCTCTTCATCTCGCACTACGCGCCGCGCCGCCTGGCCGGCATCCTGGGCTACCTGATCGACCTGCTTGCCGCCGTGCCCTCGATCGTGTTCGGCCTCTGGGGCATCATCGTGATCCGCCCGCTGCTGCTGCCGCTCGGCGACTGGCTCAACGCGCACCTGGGCTTCATCCCGCTCTTCGCCGGCGCTCCGTCAACCACAGGGTCGACGATCCTCGCCGGGGCAGTAGTACTTGCCGTCATGATCCTGCCGATCATCAGCTCCATCTCCCGGGAGATCTTCCTGCAGACCCCTCGTCTCCACGAGGAGGCCGCACTGGCTCTCGGGGCGACCAAGTGGGAGATGATCCGCATGGCCGTGCTGCCGTACGCCCGCTCCGGCGTGGTCAGTGCGACGCTGCTCGGACTCGGTCGCGCACTGGGTGAAACGATGGCGATCGCCCTGATCATTTCCCCAGCGATCCTGGTCTCCCCACGCATCCTGACCGAAGGCCAGAACTCGCAGACCATCGCGGCGAACATCGCCCTCAACTTTCCGATCGCCAACGGGCTGCAGCGCGAGGCGCTGATCGGCACTGGCCTCATGCTGTTCGTCATCTCGCTCGCCGTCAACTTCGTGGCACGCGCCATCGTGGCGAGGTCCACTCCTGGACGCAGCAAGCCACGCAAACCGACCTTTACGCGAGCCGGCACCAAGGGCGACAGGTTCGACGCCGTGGACAGCGAACACTTCGGGGTGATCGACGAGGCGACAATCGCGCCGGCCTCGGTAACCCAGACGCCCTCGGTGGGCCACAAGCCGGAAGGACCGACGCCGTGACCGCCACAGCTTCCAGCATTCGCCAGCAGCCTGCTCCCAAAGGGCCAGGTCCGATTGTGAACTCGCTCACGACGGGCCAGCTTCCGCGCTTCGTCGAGCTCTACGTAGGCATTGCGTCTCTGGCCCTCGTCGGCGGCGCCATGGGGATTCTCGGATTCAACATCGGCGGATGGATCTTCCTCTCAATCGTGTTGTACCTGGTCGCGCTCGGCGTGCTCTCCACGATTGCCGAAAACCGTCGCAAAGCCGTGGACCGCATCGTGCGCAGCCTCGTCACAGTGGCCTTCCTGCTTGCGATCGCTCCACTCATCTCCACCCTCTATACGGTGGCGGCCAAGGGCATCGGCGAGCTCAACTGGGCCTTCATCTCCCAGACCGGCGGCGCAGTCTTCGACCCCGCAACGCTGAAGGTCACTATCACGGCTGGCGCCCTGCAGGCAATCGTGGGCACCCTCGAGATCACCGGCATTGCGGCGCTCATGTCCGTGCCCATCGGCATCCTGACCTCCATCTACCTCGTCGAATACGCGCAGCCGACACAGTGGATGGCGCGCACGGTCACGTTTCTGGTGGACGTGATGACGGGCATCCCCTCGATCGTCGCCGGCCTTTTCGCCTTCTCGCTCTTCACGCTGCTGGTTGGGCCAAAGGCATTCAGCGGTTTCTCGGCATCGGTCGCCCTGTCCGTGCTGATGATTCCCATCGTGGTTCGAGCCTGCGAGGAAATGCTGCGCCTGGTGCCGCATGACCTGCGCGAGGCATCCTTCGCCCTCGGGGTCTCCCGGTTCTCGACGATCGTCAGGATCGTGCTGCCGACCGCCATCGCCGGCATCATCACCGGCGTGATGCTCGCGATCGCCCGTGTGATCGGTGAGACCGCCCCCATCTTCATGGCGGCCAGCTTCACCGACAATTTCAACGCGAACCCGTTCAGCGGGCCCATGCAGACGCTGCCGGTTCTCGCATACACGGGCTACAAGTTTCCCGGGCAGGACATCGACGCGTCGAACGCGTCAGCGTGGGGGGCCGCACTTCTCCTCGTGCTCATCGTCGTCGTGCTCAACATCATCGCCCGCGTAATCGCCAGGGCATTCGCGCCCAAGGCCCGCTAGACCGACCCGAACCGACAAGGAAACTGTGTCAAAACGCATCCAGGTCAACGACCTCAACGTCTTCTACGGAGACTTTCTCGCCGTCGAAGACGTGTCGATCACCATCGAGCCCCGCACCGTCACTGCCCTCATCGGGCCAAGCGGCTGCGGCAAATCGACCTTCCTGCGCACGCTCAACCGCATGCACGAGGTTATCCCCGGCGCCCACGTCGAGGGCGAAGTGCTCATCGATGGCAACAACCTCTACGGACCTGGTGTCGACCCTGTGCTGGTGCGCAGGCAGGTGGGCATGGTCTTCCAGCGCGCCAACCCCTTCCCGACGATGTCAATCCGCGACAACGTGCTCGCCGGCGTCACGCTCAACAACCGCAAACTGGCGAAGTCGGATGCCGACTCCCTCGTCGAGCAGTCACTCAAGGGTGCCAACCTCTGGAACGAGGTGAAAGACCGTCTCGACAAGCCAGGGATGGGACTCTCCGGCGGCCAGCAGCAGCGGCTCTGCATCGCCAGGGCGATCGCTGTAGCGCCTGACGTCGTGCTGATGGACGAGCCATGTTCGGCCCTCGACCCCATTTCCACTTTGGCCATCGAAGACCTGATCGAGGAACTCAAGCAGGACTACACGATCGTGATCGTGACCCACAACATGCAGCAGGCGAGCCGGGTATCCGATCGCACAGCGTTCTTCAACATCGCGGGAACCGGCAAGCCGGGCAAGCTCATCGAGTACGACGACACGACCACCATCTTCTCTCGGCCCAGCGTGCAGGCGACCGAGGACTACGTGTCCGGCAAGTTTGGATAGTCGGTTTTGACCGGGCATGGAGTTTGTTTACCTGGATAGGGCACAATCTGGCTTATGTCGAAGAAAATTGACCACTCTCTCCAGCAGCTCATCAAAGCGCTGAAGAAGCATGCAGAAGTAGTCGGAAGCTCGCGCGTCTCCCTCAAAAAGGCTGAGCGCGCAGCCGTGAAACTCGAAACCGCCGCGACCGATTATGCCCACGCGGTGTTCGCGAAGACTGGTCTCGTTACTCCGTT
>JAODLU010000343.1 GCA_025464125.1 Microbacteriaceae bacterium
AGGCTGAACCCGCCGCCCACGCGCAAGATCCCGGTGCTGATCGGCGGCTCAGGAGAGAAGAAGACCCTGCGGCTGGTCGCGAAGCACGCAGACATCTGGCACAGCTTCAGCGACGCTGCTCGACTGGAACAGAAGCTCGGCGTTCTCGCAGGCCATGCTGCGGATGTCGGCCGCGACATGTCGGAGATCGAGATCTCCACCGAGATCCACGAGATCGGCCCAGAAGACGTCAAAGACATCGTGGACCTCGGAACCACGCTGTTCACCTACGGCACGGGAGGGCCTGACTACGACTTCGCGAGGCTCAGCGACTGGCTCGCCTGGCGCGATGAGCAGAACGCCGCGTAGGGGCTCCAGCCAACATTCAGCGACAATCGGCCATCGAGTCGCCGATCTCACCGGGTGACACCGGCTGTCACTACGGTGAGATCGTGACCATCCACCCTGTTGTCCCGGCAGTTCCAGCCGCCGCAGCGCCACGGCTGTCGACGAAAGTCATTCTGGCCATCGTCTTCACCGTGCTGGCATGGGCGAGCGCGTTCGTCGTGATCCGCGGGGTGGCACCGCATTTCAGTGGTGGATCCCTTGCTCTCCTGCGGCTGGCTGTAGGCACGGTGGTTCTCGGCCTGATTACGCTCGGCCGTGGGTGGAAGAAGCCGACAGCTCGTGAGTGGGCACTCATCGTGGCGTTCGGAATCGCGTGGTTCGGCGCGTACAACGTGGCGCTCAACATCGCCGAGCACAGCCTGGATGCCGGCACGACAGCCATGCTGGTTGGCGTCGGCCCACTGCTCATCGCGCTGGGGGCCGGTGTCTTTCTTGGCGAGGGAGTGCCTCGCTGGGTGGTGATAGGCGCAGGCGTTGCTTTCGTCGGGGTCGTGCTCATCGGAATCGGTATGGGCATCGGCGGTTTCGGGGATGGCTTCGGACTCTTCTGGGCGCTGCTCGCCGCAGTGACCTACGCGATTGGCGTCCTCTGCCAGAAGCCGGCCATCCGCCGCCTTCCCGCCGGGCAGGTCACGTTCTTCGGTTGCGCCATCGGCATGCTGGCCTGCACTCCCTTCCTCGGGGGGCTGCTCCACGATGTCGCAGCAGCCCCGGTCGGCAGCATCCTTGGAGCCGTCTATCTCGGCGTCGTGCCGACCGCCCTGGCCTTCAGTACCTGGGGTTATGCCCTGTCGCGCATGCCGGCCAGCCAGCTCGGTATCACGACCTACATCGTGCCGGCGCTCGCAATTGTGCTGGGGCTCATCGTCTTTGGCGAGGTGCCGGCGCCCCTCGCGATCATCGGCGGCGTTGTCTGCCTCGCCGGGGTCGCCCTCTCGCGGATGCACCCCCGAACAAGAGCAGTTACTCAACCAGCCGAAAGTCTGCAAGAATGATTAGTCGAGTCTTTGGCTGTCCGACCCTCTAATCAGGCGGCACCGACTCCCATTAGAGCTTTTCTGCCGAGTGTGCACCCCACGCTCACGGCAAGCAGTTCGCCCCAAAAAAAATCTACGGAGAATTGTGGCTGTAAAAATTCGTTTGAAGCGCATGGGCAAGATCCGCGCTCCTTACTACCGAATCGTTGTTGTCGACTCGCGCACCAAGCGCGACGGTCGCTCGATCGAAGAGATCGGCAAGTACCACCCCACCGAGGAGCCCTCGTACATCGAGGTCGACTCTCCTCGCGCGCTCTACTGGCTTGGAGTCGGCGCGCAGCCGAGCCCCCAGGTCGAGGCAATCCTGAAGCTCACCGGCGACTGGGGCACCTTCAAGGGCGAGAAGAACCCGACAAACACGGTCAAGACCAAAGAGTCCAAGGCCGAGTTCGTCGCAGACGAGAAGAAGAAGCCGGTCCTGAAGCCGAAGGCCGAGGCGCCAGCGCCCAAGGCCAAGGTCGAAGAAGCGGCCGCTGAAGATGCCGCGCCCGTTGAAGCCGCGCCCGAGGCACCAGCTGCAGAGGCACCTGCTGCCGAAGCGCCTGCCGCCGCTGATGAAGACGCCGCCGGTGCAACCGGTGACGATGCCGCCGCAGACGTGTCGACCGAGTCGCCTCTTGCCGGCTCAGAAGATGCAGTCGTCGTTGAGGCAGAAGCCGCAGCCGACGCCGAGCCAGACGCCAAGGCGTAATTCGTGCTCTCTGCTGCTCTCGAGCACCTGGTCAAAGGCCTCGTCGACAACCCTGATGAAGTTCAGGTTGTCGCCAAGAGCTCACCACGCGGTGAGGTCCTCGAGGTGCGCGTGCACCCTGAGGACCTCGGCCGTGTGATCGGGCGCGCCGGTCGCACCGCGAAGGCGCTCCGCACCCTGGTGTCGGCTCTTGCCGACGGCCGCAAGGTGCGCGTCGACGTGGTAGACACCGATTTCTAATTCGGCCGGTTCCGCAGCAGGGCAGCCCGGCACCACGCAGTTGAGGGTAGGGCGGCTGACAAAGCCGCACGGTCTCAAAGGTGCGATGAAAGTCGAGCTGTTCACGGATGCACCAGAGCGCCGCTTTACGCCGGGGGCACGTTTCTCGTTGCAGGTGCCGACCAGCTCGACCTGGCACGGCAAGACCCTCGAGCTCATCGAACTCAAGTGGTACAACACGCATCCCGTGGCCTTCTTCAAAGACGTGCTCGACCGCAGCGCGGCCGAGACGCTCGCGAAGGCGATCCTCTGGGTCGACCACGACCTCGCCGAGCCATCGGACGAGGAAGACGCGTGGTACGACCACCAGCTCGTCGGACTCTCGGTCGTGCGCGACGGAGTCAAGGTCGGCGAGGTGACCCAGGTGGATCACCTCCCCGCCCAGGACCTGTTGCACATCACCACGACAGCCGGTGAAGAGATCCTCGTTCCGTTCGTCAAGGCGATCGTTCCCTCGGTCGACATCGAGGCAGGCACCATGACGGTCACGCCACCCGAGGGCCTCTTCGAGTCGGTCGTTGACGACGATCCAGAGCCCCCGGCTCCAGCCACACCCAACGAATAAGGGCAGCGATGCGCATCGACATCGTGACGATCTTTCCGGAGTTCTTCTCCGTGCTCGATGTCTCCCTGCTCGGCAAAGCGCGCCAGTCCGGGCTGATCGACCTCGGCATCCATGACCTGCGCGACTTCACCTTCGATCGGCACCGGAGCGTCGACGACACGCCATATGGCGGTGGCGCTGGCATGGTCATGAAGCCTGAGCCGTGGGGCGAGGCCCTCGACAGCATCCTGTATCGCAGCGAAGCCCAGCACGATGAGCCGCCGGTCATCATCTTCCCGTCACCCGCTGGTGAAGTCTTCACCCAGGCCATCGCTCAAAAACTTTCGACCGAGCGCCAGCTGGTCTTCGGATGCGGCAGGTATGAGGGCATCGACCAGCGCGTGGTTGATTACGCCTCAACCCATGCGAGAGTGCGCCTGCTCAGCATGGGCGACTACGTGCTGAACGGGGGAGAGGTGGCGACCATGGCGATGATCGAGGCGATCGGCCGGCTGATCCCTGGCGTCGTCGGCAACCCGGAGAGTCTTGTGGAAGAGAGCCATTCGGATGGCCTGCTCGAGTACCCGAGTTACACCAAGCCCGCCACCTGGCGCGGCCTCGAAGTGCCCCCAGTGCTGTTGAGCGGTGACCACGGCGCCATCGCGAAGTGGCGCCATGAGCAGCAGCTGGAGCGCACGAAGCGCGTGCGCCCCGACCTGCTCGCCGAATAGCCGGTAGCTCAGGCGCGCTGCGTCAGCACGATCGGGCCGTCTTCGGTGATCGCGATCGTGTGCTCGGAGTGGGCGGCGCGTGAGCCGTCGAGGCTGCGGAGTGTCCAGCCATCCGGGTCGGTGAACACGCGGTCGGTACCGATCATCAGCCATGGCTCGATCGCGAACACGAGTCCCGCGCGCAGGGGCAGTCCGCGCCCGGGCCGCCCGTCGTTCGCAACGTGCGGGTCGCCGTGCATCGTGTGGCCCACGCCGTGGCCGCCGAAATCCGTGTTGACGCCGTAGCCCGCCGCATGGCAGACGTCGCCGATCGCAGCAGAGACGTCGCCCATGCGTGCGCCGGGCTGCGAAGCCTGGATGGCGGCAGCAAGCGCCAGCTCGGTGGTGTCGATGAGGTGCTGCCCAGCGACCTGTCTCTCCGGGTCGCTGTCGGTGCCGACGATGATGCTGACTGCGGAGTCGGCAACCCAGCCGTTGACGGATGCGGCGAAGTCGAGACTGACGAGGTCGCCTTCCTGGAGCCGGTAGTCGAATGGCAGTCCGTGCAGCGCCGCATCGTTCACCGACGTGCAGAGCACTTTGCCGAAGGGCATCGCGCCGAAAGAGGGGTGATAGTCCACGTAGCAACTGGTCGCGCCGGCCCTGCGGATCAGGTCAGCGGCGATCGCGTCGAGCTTCAGCAGGCTCACACCGACAACTGCCGCCTTCTTCAGCGCGGTCAGCGTCTCAGCGACGAAGGC
>JAODLU010000349.1 GCA_025464125.1 Microbacteriaceae bacterium
TGGTGGGTGTCGCAGTGCGTGATATCGATGCGAAACGCTCGGCCGACATCCCCCGCGAACTGTTCACCACCGATGCGGAGGGCCTGATCCTCGGGGCAGACATCGTGATCGAACTGATGGGTGGCATCGAACCTGCGCGCACCCTGATCCTTCAGGCGCTCAACTCCGGTGCAGACGTCATCACGGGCAACAAGGCGCTGCTCGCGACACATGGTCCTGAGCTGTTCGAGGCGGCCGAGCAGGTTGGCGCCCAGCTGTATTACGAGGCAGCAGTCGCTGGGGCGATCCCGATCATCCGGCCGCTCCGCGACAGCCTGGCAGGTGACCGCATCAAGCGCATCCTCGGCATCGTGAACGGAACGACCAACTTCATCCTCGATCGCATGGACACAGAGGGGGAGAGCCTCGAAGCAGCGCTCGCAACGGCCACCGAGCTGGGCTACGCAGAGAAGTCAGACCCGTCAGCAGACATCGAGGGCTACGACGCAGCGCAGAAGACCGCGATTCTCGCGAGCCTGGCCTTCCACACGACTGTGCCCCTCGAATCCGTGTACCGCGAGGGCATCACTGGCGTGACCCTCGCCGAGGTCGAAGCCGCGAAGAAGGCCGGTTACGTGGTCAAGCTGCTGGCCATCTGCGAACGACTGACGGATGCCGAGGGCACTGAGGGCGTGTCGGCCCGCGTGTACCCCGCACTCATCCCGCGCATCCACCCGCTCGCGTCGGTGCACGGCGCCAAGAACGCCGTATTCATCGAGGCGGAGGCCGCAGGCGACCTCATGTTCTACGGCGCTGGCGCTGGTGGCATCGAGACGGCATCCGCTGTGCTCGGCGACCTGGTTTCGGCAGCACGCCGGCACGTGATCGGCGGCCCCGGCGTCGCTGAGTCCACGCATTCGAACCTGCCGATCCTGCCGATCTCGGCGGTGACCACCCGCTACCAGATCACGCTGGCAGTGGTCGACCAGCCTGGCGTGCTCGCGGCGATCGCCGCACTGTTCAGCGACCACGGTGTCTCGGTCGAGGCGGTTACCCAGTCGGTGCAGGCCGGCACCGCGGCCACCGCTACCCTTGTCATAGGCACCCACCAGGCATCTGAAGCCGATCTCGCCGCTACTGTCGAGGCACTCGGCACGAGTTCCGTCGTGAGCGGTGTCCAGTCAGTACTGAGAGTAGAAGGTTCATAATGGCCCACCAGTGGCGCGGTGTTCTCCGCGAATACGCAGACCGTCTCGACATCTCTGACGCCACCCCGGTGATCACGCTCGGCGAAGGCGGAACGCCCCTCATTCCGGCTCCGGCGCTGTCAGCACGCACTGGAGCGAACGTCTGGGTCAAGTTCGAGGGAATGAACCCGACCGGCTCTTTCAAAGATCGCGGCATGACGATGGCAGTCTCGAAGGCCGTCGAGCATGGCGCGAAGGCTGTCATCTGCGCGTCCACCGGCAACACCTCGGCGTCAGCCGCCGCCTACGCAACCCACGCCGGAATCACCGCGGCCGTGCTCGTGCCTGAGGGCAAGATCGCGATGGGCAAGCTCGCCCAGGCGATCGCCCACAACGCCGAGCTGTTGCAGGTGCAGGGCAACTTCGACGACTGCCTCGACATCGCGCGGGATCTCGCCGCCAACTATCCGGTTCACCTCGTCAATTCGGTGAACAACGACCGCATCGAGGGCCAGAAGACTGCGGCCTTCGAGGTCATCGAGGCGTTGGGCGACGCGCCAGACTTTCACATCGTGCCGGTCGGAAACGCGGGCAACTACACCGCGTACCACCGTGGCTACAGCGAAGACCTCGCACTCGGCGCGAGCACGAAACTCCCGCGCATGTTCGGATTCCAGGCCGCGGGCAGTGCGCCGATCGTGCTCGGTCACGTCGTCAAGAATCCAGACACCATCGCGAGCGCAATCCGCATCGGCAACCCGGCATCGTGGGAGCTCGCTCTCACCGCTCGCGAGAACAGCAACGGTTACTTCGGTTCGATCACCGACGCGATGATCCTCGAGGCACACCGCATCCTCTCTGCTGAGGTCGGCATCTTCGTCGAGCCAGCTTCAGCGATCAGTGTCGCCGGGCTTCTCGAGCGCTCAGCAGCGGGCGAGATCCCCAGGGGGGCGACCGTCGTTCTTACCGTCACCGGGCACGGCCTGAAGGACCCGCAGTGGGCCCTCCGCAATGCCGACGGCTCTGACGTCACCCCCACCATCGTCGCCAACGAGACCTCAGAGGTCGCAAGCGTGCTCGGTCTTTCCAAAGTCCCCGTATGAGTGAAGTGCCGGATCGCCGCTCGGTGACCGTGAAGGTGCCCGCGACGACAGCAAACCTGGGACCGGGGTTCGACACTCTCGGCCTCGCGCTCTCGCTCTACGACGAACTCACCGTAACCGTGCGGTCGACGCCAGGGGCGACGGTCGAGGTCATCGGTGTCGGCAACGGCGAGGTGCCGACCGATGCGAGCAACCTGGTGGTTCGCGCGATCGCCTATGCGTTCGCCGCATACTCGATTCCGCTGCCCGGCCTCGACCTCGTTGCGCGCAACTCGATTCCGCACGGGCGGGGGCTCGGGTCATCCGGAGCCGCGATCGTGTCGGGCATCATGGCGGCAAAGGGCCTGCTCGAAGGCATCGTCGAGATGGACTCGCAGGCGCTGCTCGCCCTTGCTACAGCTCTCGAGGGGCATCCAGACAACGTCGCGCCTGCCCTGTTCGGCGGTCTCACCATCGCCTGGACAACGGATGCCGGTCCGCAGTACAAGAAGCTCATCGTGCATCGCGGCGTCTCGCCCCTCATCGCGGTGCCAGAGGCCACAATGTCCACCGAGCTGGCGCGCAGCCTGCAGCCCGCGTCAGTGCCCCACGAGGATGCCACGTTCAACGTGTCGCGCTCGGCCCTCCTCATCGCCGCGCTCATCCAGAGCCCGGAACTGCTGCTCGCCGCTACCGAAGACAAGCTGCACCAGAGCTACCGCGCCAGCGCGATGCCAGAGACCGTTTCGCTCATCGGCGAACTGCGTGAGCACGGTCTGCCAGCCGTGGTCTCGGGGGCGGGACCGTCGATCCTGGTGCTCTGCAGCGACCCCGCACAACGTCTCGTTGCAGCCGCTTTGATAGCCGCGCACAGCGGCACGCCGTGGCAATCCCTGCTGCTGGCCGTCGACTTCAAAGGTGCTACAGTGACAGTGCACCCGGTAGAAAACCAGGCCTCATAACCGGCCTGGTCACATTGCCCGGTTTGCACAATCACTAGCACTCGCTCCCAGCCTCCTTCCCTGTTCGGTGAAGTCAACCGCCCAGACCGGTCGAAGGTGCAGGACGACAAGCTCTCCCGCAGGCCAATCCCAAACGCATGTGTGACCCACATCTGCGCGCGGTACCTGCGAGGCGAAAGGAAACACTCTTAGTGACTGACCTCACTGTCCGTGCCACTCGGCCGGACTCGAGCCCCGCGCTCGCCAAACTCCGCCTGCCTGAGCTTCACGCTCTCGCTGCCGAGCTCGGCCTTCGTGGTGCTTCCCAACTTCGTAAAGGAGAACTCGTGGACGCGATCACCGAGATCCAGGACAACGCATCAACTCCCCCCAGCTCTGCACCGGATGCACCAGCTTCGACAGAAGCAGCTGCACCGGTTGTAAAGAAGCGCGCATCGCGCAGGGCAACAACCTCAATCGTCGATGGCGGCAGCTCAGAGGCACCGATCATCGAAGCCACTTCACCGAAGTCGGCGAAGGCACACGTGTCGGCCGGTGAGACCGGCGTGGAGTCGAGCACTGCGCCTGCAGCTGGTACCGAGCCTGCTGGCATCGACCGCATCCCCGGCCAGGAGGCGCAGCGCGAAGCGCGCGCCGACACCGTCGCATCAGAGCCGGGCGAGGGCATCGACCGCATTCCCGGCCAGGAGGCCGAGCGCGAGGCGCAGGCCGACGGCGACCAGCAGCCGCGCAATTCACGCGGCCGCAACCGCAATCGCACGAGCGCCGACCGCCAGCCGCGCACTGAGCAGGGTGCCGGCGACCAGCCAGCGAGCGAGCAGGGTGAGCGTGGCAACAACCGCAACGGCAACTCCCGCAACCAGCAGGCCCAGGGCGGCAACAACCGCAACCAGAACAACAACGGCCAGAACAACACCGGCCAGAACAACCAGAACACCGGCCAGAACAACCAGGACCGCAACCAGGTCCAACTGGATGACGATGACCGCAGCGGCCGCAACCGTTACCGCGACCGCAAGCGTCGCGCTCCGGGTGCCGGCGACGACTTCGAGCCCGAAATCACCGAAGATGACGTGCTCATCCCGGTCGCAGGCATCCTCGACGTGCTCGACAACTACGCGTTCGTTCGCACCAGCGGCTACCTGCCGGGCAACAACGACGTGTACGTCTCACTCGGACAGGTCAAGAAGTACAACCTGCGCAAGGGCGACGCGGTGGTCGGTGCCATTCGCCAGCCGCGCGAGGGCGACAACCAGCAGGGCCGACAGAAGTACAACGCGATCGTCAAGATCGACTCGATCAACGGCCAGACCATCGACGAGGCGGCCAAGCGCGTCGACTTCTCCAAGCTGACGCCGCTCTACCCCCAGGAGCGTCTGCGCCTCGAGACGGAGCCTTCGAAGCTCTCGACCCGCATCATCGACCTCGTCTCTCCGATCGGCAAGGGCCAGCGCGGCCTCATCGTCTCGCCGCCGAAGGCCGGCAAGACGATCGTCCTGCAGCAGATCGCGAACGCCATCTCGACGAACAACCCCGAGGTGCACCTCATGGTCGTTCTCGTCGATGAGCGTCCCGAAGAGGTCACCGACATGCAGCGCACGGTCAAGGGCGA
>JAODLU010000377.1 GCA_025464125.1 Microbacteriaceae bacterium
TGTGCTTGCGCTGCTGCCACCCATGAATTCCGGACACAGGTCTGTTGAGCATCCGCTGAGTGAGAGTGTGCCGATCAGCAGCACGGGCACCACAGCAACCATGCGGCGTGCCGACCTGCGACCAGTAGTGGTTGCGGGCTTCGGTCGACGGGGCTGCTTGTAGCCCTTCTGCTTGGGCACCTTTGGCATCTTCGGCGTCTTGCGCTGCGGACCGCGCACCCGGCGCAGGTATGCCAGCTCCCAGAGATAGAGGGCGATTCCGACGGCGAGCAGAAGCACTCCGCCAACGATGAGCGGGCCTGACCACGGGGTCCTGTTGTCGAGCGGCCACCGGATCGACACGTGCGTTGGCGCGGGCTGCGTTCCATCGGAGATCAGGATGACGGTGATGCCGTCTGGCACATTGACCGTGAAGTTGAGGCCACGCGCCCTCGAATACTCGTCGAGCCAGAGGTCTGAGTTGTGCGGGTCGGGCACGGTGGCTTCTTCGCCCTTGACGAGCTTGCTCACGAGTCGCACCCTGGCAGGGTCATAACTCAGCGTGTTGTAGCTGGCCTTGCCGACCCAGGCGAGCACGTCTTCGGTGCGCCCGTATGCGGCGAAAACATTGTCAGCACCGCTCACGTCGATGCCCTGGCGACCGGGAACCGAGCGGAGGGTGCTGCTGTCGATAAGTGTCACCGGCGCTGCGCTCGTCGTCACGGCAGACGCGGTGATGTTGTCGGGCTCGGCGAAGACTGTGCGCTGGGCGATCCCGAACGCGATCATCGCAAATGCGATGACAAAACTGATGATGGCGGCGATCAAACGCACCTTGTTACTCCTCTCGTGCTGCCCGGCTCGACCCGTGGATCGGCAACCCCTGAGCCGCTATGGCGACGTCTCGCACTAGGCGACGAGGACAGGGGATCCCAGGCAAAGCCCGGGATGGCAACAGACAAAGACAGTCCAGAATAGCCCAAGCACCCTGAGAGAGCTCCCAGTCCCATCTGGAGGCACCCGGATGCACGGGCATCAGTCTCCCAAAACGGGGGCGCGTTAATTGCCCACTCGCGGCTAAACTCGGATGGTTCGGCCCCAGCAGGCTCGGCCTGACCCATAACTTTCCATCCGACCATGCGCCAACAACATTCCACATAGGAGCAACCGTGGCCACTGACGACGAGACTTTCACGACCGCGATGCGCGGCTACAACCGCGACGAGGTTGACACCGCCCTCCAGGACCTGCGCCGCGAGTTGATCAAGGCGAACAGCGACAAGGCTGATTCGGCCAAAGAGATCAAGCGTCTCAGCGCAACCGTCGAAGACCTGCAGGCCGAGATCGAAGAGACCGGCAGTCCTACTTATAGCGGTCTCGGCACGAAGCTCGAGAACACCCTGCGCGTGGCCGAGGAGCAGTCGACACGGCTCATCAGCCAGGCAGACATCGATGCGGAGAAGCTGCGCAGTTCCGTGCAGTCGGATGTCAGCCGACTTCGCATCGAGGCGGCCGAAGCAGCCGAGAAGCTCATCTCCGAAGCACACACGACCGCCAACCACACCAACGACTCGGCCCGCAATGAAGCGGATCGCGTCGTTGCCGCAGCAAAGGCTGAGGCCGAGGCCATCACGAACGACGCGTTGCGGGAGGCCGCCGCTATTCGCGGGGCTGTCGCGACCGAGGCCGCCGAGGCGCGCGCGACCGCAAAGCGGGAAGCCGCAGCAGTGCGTGCTGAAGCCGAGCGGGAGTCCGCCGAACTGAAAGCAGTGGCCAGCCGCGAAGTCACCGACGCCAGGGAGGCCGCAGCGCAGCTCGCACGCGAAACCGAGCTCGGCCGCGCAGAGTTCACCGCCGAGAACGAGAAGCAGTGGGGCGACCTCGCCAGGGACGTCGAGCAGCAGCGCACCGACCTCTCGCGGGAGATCGACGCGAGCCGCACATCGCTGCAGCACGACTCAGACACGCGCCGTGCTGAGCTCGGCCGAGAGACCGAAGAGGCTCACGCCCGCATCACCGCCGAGACGGCTGAGGCGCGCGGCAAGCTCGAAGCTGAGATCGCTGCAGAGCGGGCAAGTCTTGCGCACGATATCGATCAGCAGCGCACCAACCTCGCGCGGGAGATCGAATCCAAACGGGCCGAGCTCACCCAGGAGGCCGAGCAGACGCGAGCCCAGCTGGCCCACGACTCCGCCGAAGCACGCGGAAAGATCGCGCTGGAGGCCGATCAGGCCCGTGCAGACCTGGATGTCGAGGTGAAGTCCCGCAGGGACGAAGCGGAGAAAGACTTCCTGGCCAAGCACCAGGAGGCAGCCGCCCAGACCCAGAAATACCTGGACGAAGCCCAGGCCCAGCTCGCCGAAGCCACAGGCGCGGCCAACGACCGTCGTCGCGAAGCCGAGCAGCACACCAGCGGCGCTCACGCCACGGCCGCCACGCTTGCAGACACCAGCCGCTCGCAGGCCGCCGAGATCATCGCCAACGCGGAATCCCGCGCGAAGGCCATCGTCGACGAGGCAGAAGACCGCAGCAGGCAGCTGATGTCAGACGCTGAGGATCGCATGGCGCAGCTTAGGATTGAGCGCGAAGCGGTAGCGGGGTACTTCGAGAGCCTGAAGTCAGTTCTCTCGCAGGCAGAGCGCGTCACCACCGAGTAGGTAAAGCCGCACCACAGTGAAGCCGACGACCAGGAGCCGCCGCCCGTGAAAATCCAGAACGCATTCCGGGTCGGCCTCATGGGGGGCCTCGGTGTACTGCTGGCCGTCGCCATCGGTGGCGCCGTCGTGACCCTGTCGGCAATCATCACGTATGTGGGCGCAGCGCTCTTCCTCGCTCTCGGCATCGATCCAGCTGTCTCGTGGCTGGAGCGGCACCGCTTCCCGCGCTGGGCAGCCATTCTCGTGGTTCTCGTCGGCATCCTTGGCATATTCGTCGGTCTCGTCTTCGCTATCGTGCCGGTCATCGTCGACCAGGTAAACAACCTGGTCACCAACCTGCCCGACTTCATCGACACGGTCACCACGTCCAGCTGGGTGGAAGACGTGCAGGGCAACCTGCCGAGCTTCATCAACCTGTCTGACATCATCCAGGGCGTGGTCGACTGGGTGAAGAACAACCTCGACACCATCGGCGGCGGCCTGTTCTCCGTCGGCGTGAGCATCGCCAGCGGCGCAGCGGGCTTCGTCGTGATACTTATCCTCAC
>JAODLU010000383.1 GCA_025464125.1 Microbacteriaceae bacterium
TGCCGGTCGAGGTCTGATGAGATCATCTTCAGGATGGATGTTCGCGGGTCGCTGATCGGCATGCCGGAGGTGAGCAGTCGGAACCAGGTCAGACGCAGCAGGTCGATTCGGGAGTACAGCTCGGCGAAACGCACGCCGAGTCCGTCGGGGTCGACCGCCCTGTCGAATGCTGCCAGCTTGTCGAGCGCCCTGGCCTGCGTCACCGCGTGCGAACCAAGGGTGAGACGCTCGCGGCCGAGCGTTGAGACTGCCACCGACCATCCGCTGTCCACCTCTCCCAGCACATCGGCTGCCTCTACCCGCACCTCATCGAAGAAGACCTCGGAGAATTTGCGCTCGCCGTTAAGCTGCACGATCGGCCGGGCGGTGATGCCCTCGCGGTCCATCGGCAGCAGGAAGCAGGTTATGCCGCCGTGGCCTGGAGGGCCGGTGCGTGCGAGCAGCAGGCCGAGGTCTGCAAAATGGCCACCACTCGACCAGATCTTCTGGCCGGTGATGCGCCATCCGTCGCCCTCCTGTGTCGCTTTCGTCGAGAGGCTGGCGAGGTCGCTGCCCGCGCCCGGCTCGGAGAACAGCTGCACCCAGAGGTCGTCGCCGCGCAGGATTCTCGGCAAGAAGTGCTGCTTCTGCGCCTCGGTGCCGAACTGGTAGATCATGGGGCCGGCGAGTTCGAGGCTCGTGATGTTCGACCCGCGTGGCAGGCCGAGCGATGCCATCTCTTCTGCGTAGATCGCCTGCTCGACGAGGGAGGCGCCGCGCCCGCCGAATTCGACAGGCCAGGACATTCCAGCCCAGCCACCATCGAAGAGGATGCGCTGCCACTGGCGTGCGAGTTGCTGCTGCTCGGTCGTGGGCATCGAGCCATAGTCGACGAGCCCCTCCGGCGGGGTGACTGAGGCGGCCCAGGCAACCAGTTCGTCGCGGAACGCCAGTTCCGGTTCCGACAGGGTCAAGTCCATGCGAGCCTCCATTGCCTCGCCAAGAACGCCGTAAACAGGCGGTTTGGCGCAATCAGTAAACTAATTATATTGTTGGGATCTTATGGCTGGTCGCAGCAGTCTTTGGCAGCCCGGAGGGATACAACGATGTACCGAAACCTGACCTTCACCGAGCAGGGCTGGGGCGAGAAAGCAGTCGCGGCCATGGAAGCGCTGGCCGCGAAATACCGGCAGGAGCTGGCTGCGGCCAACCGGGAGAACCGCTTCCCCGCTGAGGTCTACAGCGAACTCGGCAAGCTCGGGCACGTCGGAATCTTCATCCCGAAGGAGTACGGCGGCAGCGGCTGGGGCGCCGCAGAATATTGCCTGATAAACGAAGAGGCCGGTCGGCTCGGCATCGTCTCGCCGCAGACAGCCGTGCAGGGCCAGAAGTGGCTTCTCGCTTTCGGCACCGAGGAGCAGAAGAACAAGTACCTGCCCGTCATCGCAGACGGCACCCTGCCCTTTTCTGAGTCGATCTCCGAGAAGGGCGTCGGCTCGTCGTTCAACTCCATGGAGACGAGGGCGGTGCGCGACGGCGACGACTGGGTGATCACCGGGGCCAAGACCCACGTCAACATGGGCGAGGAGGCGCTGCTCACCATCGTCTACGCGCAGACAGACGAAGGCCTCACCGCGTTCATGGTCGAGGCAGGCCTGCCCGGCTATAGCGCCAAGCGCACCGACGCGATCGGCTCACGCCTCATCCCCACCGCCGACGTGGTCTTCGATGGGGTGCGCGTGCCAGATTCCGCACTCCTCGGGCGCCCCGGCCAGGGCATGGAGACCTTCCTCACCACCTTCAACCTGAGCCGGCTCGGCAACGCCAGCGAGCTGATCGGGTACGGTCGGCGCACGCTCGGCCTCGCCATCGACTACGCGAAGGAACGCCAGGTCGGCTCCAGCGTTGTCACCGACTTCCAGGCGCAGAAGTGGGCCATCGCCGACGCGCACCAGGCGCTGTGGTCGGCGGCTCTGCTCCGCGATCTCGCGGCAACCCGAATCGACGCTGGCGAGGAGCACGCACTTGAGACGACGATGGCCAAGAACGCCGCGGTGGATGCCGCGCTCCTGGCCTCGCAGACAGCGTTCAACATGGTCGGCGGCCACGCCCTCTACCACCACGAGCCCTTCTTCGAGATCCTCGGCGACATCGAGGTGCTGCGCACAGCAGGTGGTTCACGTGAGGTGCTGCGCAACTTCGCAGCCCGCCGCATCCTGAAGTCGGAGACCTACGAAGGCATCAAGTGACGGGCACCCTCGCTGAACTGATCCGTTCGACCGCTGCTCGTCGACCAGACCTCCAGCTCGTCGTCGACGACGATGCCATGGGGATGTCGCATGCAGCAGCCCGCGCAGAAGAGTTCGCTTCACGGCTGCTCGGGTGCGGTCTCGAGCTCGGCGATCGCGTTGCGATGCTCGCGCCGAACGACCACTCGTTCATCGTCGCGTGGATGGGCGCACAGCTCGCCGGCCTCGAACTCGCGCTCGTGAATCCCGACCTCCCCGACGACCTCCTCCGGGGCATGTTCGCTGTGCTCGAGCCGAAGGCGGTACTGCTTCCGGTGATTGGGCGGGAGCTTGGCGTTCGCGTGCTCGACATGAGCCGGGCATCCGAGGGCCTGCTGGCAGAGAACGGATCGGTGATCGAGCCCGGTGGGGAGCCGCACGGCGAAACCCGCGACCCGTCGTCCATCGCCGGATACATGCACACCTCTGGCACGACTGGCATGCCCAAGTTCTGCGCCCAGTCGCACGACTACTTCACCGGCCTCGGCGGCTACCTGCGCGACATGTTCGACCTGGCCGAGAGCGACTCTGTCTACTCGCCGTTGCCGCTCTTCCACATCAACCCGCTCGGCTACGGCCTGATGGGAGCGCTTACTGCTGGCTCCGACTTCCACAGCTCCCGCAGGTTCTCGGTGAGCGGATACTGGCCGAAAGTGGTGCGCGATGGCATCACCGTGCTGATCCTGCACGGCGCCCCGCTGAGCCTGCTCAAACAGCACGCCGACCCGGCGGGAGCGACAGGGCACAGGGTTCGCGGATCGTTCTTTGGCGACCAGGAGTTCCTGCAGCGCTTCGGCATCCCACTCGCGGTCACCGCGTATGGATCCACCGAAGCCGGCGGCATCACCCACGCCCGACGCTGGTCTGCCGACGAAACCTGCATCGAACCGGAAGGCCAGATGCGCACGGTCGGCCAGGTGCGGCCAGGACTCGAGTGGGCGTTGCTCGACGGGGAGATCGTCGTGCGGGAGACCGCGCCGAGGAGCGAGCGGCCGGGCATCCTGTTCGACGGCTACCTCGTCCGTGGCAAAGCCACCGATCCTCTCGACGAAGACGGCTGGTTTCACACCGGTGACCTCGGGCGGCAGTCAGAAGACGGCGGACTCGTGTTCGTTGAGCGGGCATCCGAGTCGGTGCGGGTCAAGGGTGAGTATGTGCCGCTCGAGCACCTCGAAGACGTGCTCTCATCGGCGCTCGGCGCGGTCACGAGCGCCTGGAAACGCGGTGGCAACGACCTTGGGGACGAACTCGTGGTCTTCGTCGAAGGAACCGTCGACCTCGACGCATATCGCCAGGTCGAGCCGACGCTCCCGGTGTTCATGCGGCCGTCTGCCTTCGCTGAAGTTGCTGCGCTGCCACGCGACACAGGCCTCGGAAAAGTGCAGCGCAGGCGCCTGAACGACGTCGAGGTCGTGCGCTGGATCGAGACCGCGCCAGCCCGCTGAACGGGCGCGACATCGGGCGAGTCGATACCCTCGACCCATGGGCGAGCGAAACAGGGCGTACGAGAAGTTCCTTGGTGCTGGCGAAGGCACCGACCGTATGCAGTTCTTCAGCGACGCCGTCTTCGCGATCGCGATGACACTCCTGGTGATCGACATCACCGTGCCCACCATCACCATTCACACCGACGCTGTGCTCTGGCAAGCGCTCGGCGATGAGTGGGAGAAGTTCTTTGCATACGCGCTCAGCTTCTGGGTGATCGGACTGCAGTGGTCCACCCACCACCGCAGGTTCCGGCTGATCAAGAGGTTCAACGCCCGGCTCATCTCGATCAACCTGCTGCTGCTGCTTCTTGTGGCGTTCCTCCCGTTTCCGACCAGCCTTATCAGCCAGTACGGAACCCTCGCGCCCTCGGTCATCCTCTACGCAGGTACCGTGTCAGGACTCGGTTTCATGCAGCTCGCCATCTGGATTTACGCATACCGCCGGGGACTGACTGACAAGTCGGTGACCCCCGGCCTCTTCCACTACAGCATCCGCACCGAACTGGTCACGCCCGTCGTCTTCCTGCTGTCGATCCCGGTCGCGATCATCTGGGGCGATGCGTGGCCCCTCTACTTCTGGATTCTCTCGCTGCCCCTGAGCATCATCGTCAACCGGTGGGAGCCGAAGGAGCGCGCGGGAGGTAACTGATCCCGTTGTTTACCCGACGTCTCGTTGCCCCAAGGAAATGCGGCCCGCTTCGTTCGGTGGCAGCTAGTGCTGCTGCTGGTCGAGCGCGGCCAGCAGTGCTTCAGCGCATGCGACTCCCACTTCGACCAGCACCAGGTCGCCGTAGCTTGCGCTGTGCGGCGAAAGCAGGGTGTTTGGCGTTGTGAGCAAGGGGTTGCCGCGATCGATCGGCTCCTGCTCGAATACGTCGAATGCGGCACCCGCGAGTGCCCCCGAATGAAGGGCCTCGGCCACTGCAGCCTCATCGACTATGCCTCCGCGACCGACGTTGACGAGAAACGCGCCGGGTTTCAGCAGCGCGAGTTCGCGTCGCCCCACAAGTCCCCGCGTCTCCGCCGAATACGGGAGACACACCGCCAGGAAGTCCGAGCCGGCGAAAAGTTCCCCAATCCCAACGACCTGTACCGAATGCCGTATGCCCCCTTCTGCGTCAGCGCTTCGACTGTGCGCAAGCACTGTCATCCCGAGTCCGTGGGCAAGGCGTGCGAGCTCCTTGCCGATGGCGCCGAACCCGAGGATCCCGAGCGACCTGCCATTCAGGGTCCTACCTAACACCGCCGGCCACTCGCCGGCACGAACCGCCGCGTCGGCGGCGACGATCCGGCGAGAGAGCGTCATGATCTGGGCGAGCGCGTACTCGGCCACGGCCGGCGCGTTCCTGCTCGGCAGGTTCACGAGGCGAATGCCGTGACTTCCCAGGTGAGACAGGTCGATGTTGTCAGTGCCAGCACCCGACTTCGCGATCACTTTCAGTCGTGGAGCGTCTGCGATCGTGGCAGCGCTGACTGGCTCATTTCCCACGATCCAGGCGTCGGCTGTTCGGAGGGCACGCGTCACCGCGTCTTCGTCACGCCCGTCGACCAGCTCAACCGAGCATCCGGCCTTCACCAGCACCTCCACGGGCAGTTGCGAGAAGCGCCCGAAAGACGGCGAAGTCGACATCACATTCCAGCCTGGCGTGCCCACGACAGCGTCTCCTTTATGGTCGGCTGCGTTCCACTGTATGCCCGTGAAATGCGTTGCTCAGTCGAAGTCGAGGCTGAGCTTGCGCAGCAGCCCGGCCAGGCGCTCCTGCTCTGTGGCGGTGAGCGCTTCGAGCAGGCTCGCCTCCTCCTGCACAAGCAGGCTGATCGCGTTGTCTACCCGCTGCTGGCCGAGTGGTGTCATCGTCACAAGGATGCCGCGCCCGTCGTTCGGGTCGGTGCCACGCTCCACGAGGCCGAGCTCGACCAGCCGATCGATGCGGTTGGTCATCGTGCCGCTGCTCACCAGTGTCTGCTGCAGGAGTGCTTTCGGGCTCAGCTGGTACGGCTCGCCGGCTCGGCGAAGGGCCGACAGCACGTCGAACTCCCACGACTCCAGCTCGGACGCCGTGAAAGCTGCCCGCTTGGCCCGGTCCACGTGCTTCGAGAGGCGGCCAACGCGCGACAGCACATGCAGTGGGTCGAAGTCGAGGTCCGGTCGCTCACGCAGCCACGCATCGACAATTCGGTCGACTTCGTCGCGGGGAGGCATCCTTCCATTATCCCGGGTGCGGTCAGGCGGACGCCGTTGCGCCGTCACATACGCCCACCTGGGGGAGCGGATGCCGCGAGCCGTTCGCCTGGCCTGCCCCCGCGAAATACATGCCCAGCGGCCAGCCGGGCGGCGTGTACCGGTCGCCATGCGGCGGGTCGGGCCGCGAAGCATGTATTTCGCGCCGCCCCAGTTGCCGCATCCTCCACCACCCAGTACCACCCACCGAAGCGGATGCCGCGCCAGCACCATCTGGCAGACTGGCAGGGTCTGATCCGCCTTGGTGTAATGGCAGCACGACAGCCTTTGGAGCTGTTAGGTCTAGGTTCGAATCCTGGAGGCGGAGCGAAGAATCGGCACGAATGTGCCAGCTCCGCGGCCCACAGGCACGTCGGGTGCAGGAGTAGTGAAGTTGCGTCACCGAAGGGGGAACAACACATGACCGATCTAGCCGTCATCATCCTCGCCGCAGGGCAGGGCACGCGAATGAAGTCGTCCCGCCCGAAGGTGCTGCACAGCCTCGCCGGCGTCACTCTCGTCGGGCACGTGCTTGCCACCGCTGAGGAGCTCGGCGCCGAGCACATCGTCGCTGTGGTGCGACATGAGCGGGATGCCGTGGCCGCAGTCATCTCGGAACAGTTTCCGGCAGCCATCATCGTCGACCAGGACGAGGTTCCGGGCACAGGTCGAGCGGTGCAGCTCGCCATCGCCGGCCTGCCCGCCACGTTCGCGGGCCACGTCGTCGTGCTGAGCGCAGACGTGCCGCTGCTCGATGCCGCCACCGTTCATGGGCTCATCGAGAGTCATCGGCTGGCAGGCAATGCGCTCACGATGCTGAGTGCGTATCTCGACGACCCGACAGGGTTCGGGCGTGTGCTTCGGTCATCCGACGGGGCCTTCCAGGCCATCGTCGAGCAGAAGGATGCCACCCCAGAGCAGCTGCTCGTCACTGAGACCAACGCCGGCGTCTACGTGTTCGAACTGTCGGCACTGCGTGCGGCCCTCAGCGGCATCGGCACCGCGAATGCCCAGGGGGAGATGTACCTGACGGATGCTGCGGCGGCGATCAGGGCATCCGGAGGCTCGATCGACGCGGTGCCCGTTTCAGACCCCTGGCTGGTCACCGGCATCAACGACCGCGTGCAGCTGGGAGCGGCGGCAACGGAACTGAACTCGCGCATCGTGCGCGGCTGGCAGCTCGCCGGGGTCACCGTGCAGGAGCCGGCGAGCACCTGGATCGATCTGAAGGCCGTGCTTGCAGAAGACGTCGAAATCCTGCCGGGAACCCAGATCCTGGGCGCGACAGTGATCGAGCGCGGGGCGACGGTCGGTCCAGACACGACGCTGGTCGACTGCGAGGTGGGGGAGGGCGCGACGGTGAAGCGCACGGATGCCACGCTGGCCGTCATCGGCAAAAACGCGACTGTTGGCCCATTCGCCTACCTGCGCCCGGGTACGTACCTCGGCGACGAAGG
>JAODLU010000028.1 GCA_025464125.1 Microbacteriaceae bacterium
ATCCTGCCGGTGGTGCTCGGACTCGAGGCCCCTGAACTCACCGAGAAACTGGACGACGTGCAGGTTGTGCGGCTCGTGGAAAGCGCACGCGCTACCCATGAGGTCGAGCCGGGCGAGATCGAGATCAGCGGCACGCTGGGCGCACAGATGCTCGTCTGGGAATACGCAACTGCTGTTGCCGGTCGCCTTCTCGGCATCAACCCGTTCGACCAGCCAGATGTCGAGTCAGCCAAGATCGCGACCCGCGCACTGCTCGACGATCTTCCTGCGCCCGTTGAGCCTGCCTTCGTGGCTGGCGGCATCGAAGTGCGCGGCACAAAGGGGCTGCTGACTGGCGTCGACACTGTTGCCGCGGCGGTGGAGGCCCTGCTCGCGCAGCTCGGACCAGACGGGTATGTGGCCATCCAGGCCTATGTTGACCGTCACGCGCTGCACTCGCTCTCCGGCCTTCGCGACATGGTCGCGGCGAAGTCAGGACGCCCGGTGACATTCGGCTGGGGACCACGGTTCCTGCACTCGACAGGCCAGTTCCACAAGGGCGGACCGGCGATCGGCGTATTCCTGCAGATCACCGCCACCGCGCCCCAGGACCTGGACATTCCAGACAGCCCCTTCAGCTTTGGATATCTCATCCAGGCCCAGGCTGCAGGGGATGCGAGCGTGCTCGCTGACCACGGTCGCCCCGTGTTGACACTGACGTTGACGAATCCCTCCCAGGATCTGGCCACGCTGTTCAGCGCGGTCGGCTAGTCGCAAGGAACACAACACATGCCGCCGGTGCAAATCACACCGGAGTTCAACCCGCTGCGGTTGCCCTCCGATCGACGTCTCAATCGCATTGCCGGGCCGAGTGGCCTTGTAATTTTCGGTGTAACCGGAGACCTCTCCCGCAAAAAGCTCATGCCAGCCGTGTATGACCTCGCCAATCGAGGCCTGTTGCCTCCGGGCTTCGGCCTTGTCGGGTTCGCCAGACGGGACTGGGACAACCAGGACTTCGAAAAAGAGGTGCACGATGCGGTCAAGAAGTACGCGCGCACCCCCTTTGACGAGGATGTCTGGAAGCAGCTGGCTGAAGGCATCCGCTTCGTGCAGGGCGAGTTCGATGACGATTCGGCCTTTGAAACATTGAAGACAACCCTGGCCGAACTCGACGAAACACGCGGAACTATGGGCAACCACGCGTTCTACCTGTCGATCCCGCCGAAATCGTTCCCCCAGGTCACTGAGCAGCTGAGACGCTCTGGTCTGGCCGAGCAAAAAGATGGACAGTGGCGACGGGTCGTCATTGAGAAGCCATTCGGCAGCGACCTCAAGACTGCGCGCGAACTCAATGACGTGGTCGAGTCGGTATTTCCACCAGACTCGGTCTTTCGCATCGACCACTATCTCGGCAAAGAGACAGTGCAGAACATCCTGGCGCTGCGCTTTGCCAACCAGCTCTACGAGCCCATCTGGAACGCCAACTACGTCGATCATGTGCAGATCACCATGGCTGAGGACATCGGTGTCGGCGGCCGTGCCGGGTACTACGACGGCATCGGCGCCGCCCGCGACGTGATCCAGAACCATCTGCTGCAACTGCTGGCCCTTACCGCCATGGAGGAGCCTGTTTCCTTTGACGCTGCAGATCTTCGTGCGGAAAAGGAGAAGGTGCTGTCGGCTGTGACCCTGCCGAAAGATCTCTCCCATTCGACAGCTCGCGGCCAGTATTCGAGCGGCTGGCAGGGGGGCGAGAAGGTCATCGGTTTTCTTGAAGAAGACGGAATGAATCCCGAGTCGCTGACCGAGACTTTCGCGGCGATCAGGCTCGACATCGGCACCCGCCGCTGGGCAGGGGTTCCCTTCTATCTCCGGGCTGGAAAGCGTCTTGGGCGCAGGGTCACCGAGATCGCTGTCGTCTTCAAGCGCGCTCCGCAGTACCTTTTCGCAGACAGCCAGGTGTCGGCCCTCGGCCAAAACGCCCTCGTGATCAGGGTGCAGCCGGACGAGGGAGTGACGATCCGCTTCGGATCCAAGGTGCCGGGCGCTGGCATGCAGGTGCGGGACGTGACCATGGACTTCGGTTATGGCCACGCCTTCACCGAGGCCAGCCCAGAAGCATACGAGCGTCTTATCCTCGACGTGCTCCTCGGCGATCCCCCGCTGTTCCCACGTCACCAGGAAGTGGAACTCAGCTGGAAGATCCTGGACCCGTTCGAGGAATACTGGACAACCCAGGGGCAGCCAGAACAGTACAGGCCCGGCACATGGGGCCCTGATTCTGCCGACGAGCTGTTGGCCCGCGACGGCAGAACCTGGAGACGCCCATGATCGTCGACCTTCCTGACACCACAACGAGCCAGATCTCGAAGACGCTCGTAAGCATCCGCGAGGAGGGTGGCGCGGTCGCCCTGGGCCGCGTTCTCACCCTCGTGATCTCCACGCAACTCGGGCATGAGGAAGAAGCCATCGAGGCTGCGAATGACGCCTCGCGCGAGCATCCCATGCGGGTGATCGTGATCTCGACAGCCTCAGCCGCAGCGGTTGACCGCGAGGATGCACGGCTCGACGCACAGATTCGCGTAGGTGGCGACGCTGGCGCCAGTGAGGTCATCGTGCTGAAGGCTTATGGTGACACGGCTTCCGACGAGGAGGGCCTCGTGACCGGCCTTCTGCTGCCTGATGCCCCGGTCGTCGCGTGGTGGCCCGCTGAGGCCCCTGAGGTAGTTTCGCAGTCGCCGCTCGGGCGGATCGCACAGCGTCGCATCACGGACTCGGCAAACCAGCCGGACCCGCGAGCGTTCCTGCAGCATCTCTCGACGACCTACGCACCTGGCGACACCGACTTTGCCTGGACGCGCCTCACCCTGTGGCGCGCCCAGCTGGCCGCAGTGCTTGACCAGCCGCCATACGAACCCGTTCTCGGCGTAGAGGTGCACGGCTCAGAAGACTCGCCGTCCACCTCCCTTCTTGCAGCGTGGCTGCA
>JAODLU010000030.1 GCA_025464125.1 Microbacteriaceae bacterium
AAGCTGAACGTCGACGACAACCCCCAGATGGCGATGAAGTACCAGATCACGTCCATCCCGGCGATGAAGGTGTTCCGCGGCGGAGAGGTCGTCAAGACCGTCATCGGCGCGAAGCCGAAGCCGGCCCTCGAGGCCGATTTCGCGGAGTGGCTCGCCTAGATCAACACCCCACCAGCTAAGGGCCTGTCCAACTCCGGTTGGCAGGCTTTTTTGTATCTGCGGGCTATTCTGGAAGCTTCGACTGCCTATCGAGACTATGGACCATGTCATGAACCAATCGGGATCGCACGGCCCGGGGACGAACCTCGACCCCTGGTATGACCTGTACGCCGAGCGCACTGCCGGCCTCAGCGCCTCAGAGGTTCGCGCACTGTTCGCCGTGGCGTCCCGCCCGGAAGTTGTGTCTCTAGCCGGCGGAATGCCGTTCGTGTCTGCCTTGCCGACCGATCTCATCCAGGGGGCCTTCGAGAAGGTTATGCGCGAGCAGGGCCCCCGAGCGCTGCAGTATGGCTCAGGCCAGGGCATCCCCGAGATCCGGGAGCACATCCACGAGATCATGGACATGGAGGGCATTCGCGCCAGCGTGGATGACGTTGTGGTCACCACCGGCTCCCAGCACGCTCTCGAGCTCGTCAGCAAGATCTTTCTCGACCCGGGAGACGTTGTGCTGGCCGAGGGGCCGAGCTACGTCACCGCCCTCGTCATCTTCAAGTCCTTCCAGGCGACCACCCAGCACGTGCCGATGGATGAGTTCGGCCTCATTCCCCAAGCGCTCCGGGAGACAATCGCTAACCTTCGCGCAGCGGGCAAACGCATCAAGTTCCTTTACACGATCCCCACGTTCAGCAACCCGGCCGGCGTGACTCTGACCTGGGAGCGTCGCCTGGAGATCCTGGAGATCTGCCGGTCGAACGACATCCTCGTTCTCGAGGACAACCCGTATGGCCTGCTGTACTTCGACGCGCCGCCGCCGCAGGCGATGCGCTCGGTCGACGAAGACGGTGTCATCTATCTCGGCACGTTCTCAAAGACCCTGGCTCCCGGCTTCCGTGTCGGCTGGGCTCTTGCTCCGCACGCCATACGAGAAAAACTCATTCTCGCTAATGAGGCGGCGGTGCTGTCACCCAGTTCGTTCAGCCAGCTGATGATCAACGAATACCTGAACACCGCAGATTGGCGCGGCCAGATCGACACCTTCCGTGGCATCTATCGCGACCGCCGGGACGCGATGCTGTCCGCTCTTGCCGAGTACCTGCCACAGCTGAGCTGGACCGTGCCGAATGGCGGCTTCTACGTCTGGGTGACCCTGCCGGATCACCTTGACTCGCGGGCGATGCTGCCGAGAGCGGTCAAGGAACTGGTGGCGTACACGCCAGGCACCGCCTTCTACGCCGACGGCAACGGCCGAAACAACATGCGACTGTCGTTTTGCTACCCCACCCCCGACTTCATCAGGGAGGGTATCCGTCGCCTGTCCATCGTGATCAACGGTGAGCTCGACCTGCTGAACACCTTCTCGCAGACCTCGCCGCTCGAAATTCTGCCGGCACAGCAGCGCATCGTCAGCCCGCCCTCGAACATCGGTTGAGTGGATGAGCGAATTCTCTCCGCGCACCGTGGTGGTGCTCGCCGGGGGCATCTCCCACGAGCGTGACGTTTCGCTGCGATCCGGTCGTCGCGTGGCCGACAGTCTCGCCCAGCACGGCATATCCGTAGAGCTGCGGGACCCGGATGCAACGCTGCTCTCCTATCTTGCAGAGACAAGGCCCGACGTGGTCTGGCCCGCCCTCCACGGGGCAAGCGGCGAGGACGGGGCGCTGCGGGGACTCCTCGAGTTCATCGGCATCCCCTATGTCGGCTCGACCTCGGCTGCCGCCCGCCTGGCGTGGGACAAACCGACTGCCAAAGTGCTCGTGGCCAGGGCTGGTGTCTCGACCCCCGTCTCGATCGCGCTGTCGAGGGACGCCTTCCGCGAGCTCGGCGCCCAGAGCGTGCTCGACGCACTCGAAGACGAGTTGCCGGTACCCCTCGTCGTGAAGCCCGCACAGGGCGGATCAGCCCAGGGCGTCACCCTCGTCAACGATCGCGTGAACCTGCCACGCGCCATGGTTGACGCGTACACCTACTGCGATGTCGCCCTGGTCGAACAGCGCATCGTCGGCACCGAGATTGCCGTCAGCATCATCGACAGCGGTGACGGGCCGGTGGCCCTGCCGGCGGTCGAGATACAGCCCCTGTCTGGCCTATACAGCTTCGAGGCGCGGTACAACGCCGGTGAGACCAGATTCTTCACTCCAGCGCGCCTGGACGATGGGATTGCGGCCAAAGCCGCGGAGGTTGCCCTGGAGGCTCATCGCGCGCTGGGCCTGCGCCACCTCTCCCGCGTCGACTTGATCGTCGACGGTGCGGGAACTCCGTGGTTCCTTGAGGCGAACGTGCTGCCAGGGCTCACCGAGACCTCGCTGCTGCCCCAGGCGCTCGAGGCCGCAGGCCACGATCTGGGATGGGTCTATTCAGCCCTGGCCGAAGCCGCGATCCGCGAGTCTCGCGCTTAGCTGGTGGCTCAGCCGAACCCGGGTTCGTTCAGCTCGGCCAGGATCCGGTTGAGATCCGCGACTGTCGCGAAGTCGATGACGATCGTGCCCTTGCTCGCGCCGAGGTTCACTTTTACGCGAGTGCTGAGTCGATCACCGAGGCGTTCGGCGATCTCATCGAGCTGCCCCTGGCGCCTGCCCGCTGACGGCTTTGCCGGCCGCGGGGGCTTCGTGCTGACCAGGCCTGCTGCTGCCTCAGCGGCTCGCACCGACAGGTCCTCATTCACGATCTTGTCTGCGAGGCGCTCCATCGTTGCCTCGTCGCCGGCCGAGAGGATGGCTCGGGCATGGCCGGCGCTGAGCACCCCAGCAGCGACCCGTGCCTGCACGGCGCCGGGCAGCTTCAGCAGTCGCAGCGTGTTCGTGATCTGCGGCCGGGAACGACCTATGCGGGTGGCGAGCTGATCCTGCGTGATGCCGAAGTCGGCGAGCAACTGCTCGTAGGCGGATGCCTCTTCCAGCGGGTTCAGGTTCGAGCGGTGCAGGTTCTCGAGCAGTGCATCGCGCAGCATCGCTTCGTCAGCTGTGTCCTTGACGACTGCCGGAATGCTGTCGAGCCCCAGGCGTTTGCTCGCGCGCAGACGACGCTCACCCATGACCAACTCGTAGTGCGGCTGCCCTGCGGTGGCGCCGACGATCGGCCGAACGACGATCGGCTGCAGAACGCCGACCTCACGGATGGATGCGACAAGCTCGTCCAGGTCTTCGGCAACGAAAGAGGTTCGCGGCTGCACGGCGTTGGGGACGATGTCGTCCGGAGAGAGGTTGGCGAGCCGGGCGCCTGGCACGGCCACCAGCCTTTCGCCGGACCCTGCCGAAGGGAAGAAGACGTCGACTGGACGCTCAGGGCTGCCCTCGTCGATCGGGATGAGTGCTCCGATGCCCCTGCCGAGACCGGTTCTCTTTGGTGTTGCCATCAGTTGGGCGCCCCCCTGCGAGCGATTTCTGCCGCCGCCTCAAGATATGACAGTGAGCCGGGAGACGACGCGTCGAAGCTGATCACCGTCTGGCCATAGCTGGGCGCTTCGGAAATGCGCACCGAGCGGGGAATCAGGGTGTCGAGAACTTCATCGGGAAAGTGTTCACGCACATCCTGCACCACTTGGTTTGCAAGGTTCGTCCTGGCGTCGTACATCGTCAGCAGGATGGTCGAAACCGAGAGCTTGGGGTTGAGGTGTCGCTCGATGAGCTTAATGTTCGTCAGCAACTGGCTAAGGCCCTCGAGCGCGTAGTACTCGCACTGGATGGGGATCAGCACCTCCTGTGCCGCGACGAAGGCGTTGATGGTGAGCAGCCCGAGGGATGGTGGGCAGTCGATGAAGACGTAGTGGAAAGGTTCCTCGGACTCGGCCAGGAACCGCTCGAGGGCGGTGCGCAGGCGCTGCTCCCTGGCGACTAGGGAGACCAGCTCGATCTCGGCACCAGCCAGATGAATAGTGGCCGGGATGCAGTACAGCGCCTCGAACTCCGGGCTCTTCTGCACATCTCCGGGCATGGGTTCGTCGTTGATGATCACGTCGTACACGCTGATGGTCTCGGAACGGTGTTCGATGCCACGCGCAGTCGACGCATTTCCCTGTGGATCAAGATCGATGACCAGCACGCGCGCGCCATTGCGGGCGAGAGCCGCTGCGAGGTTCACTGTGGTCGTCGTCTTTCCGACGCCGCCCTTCTGGTTCGCGACCGTAAACACACGCGTCTTGTCGGGCAGTGGGAGCGTCTCGGCTGCGAGAGCCTGCCGGCGACGGGTGATGTCCG
>JAODLU010000044.1 GCA_025464125.1 Microbacteriaceae bacterium
GCTAGACGAGTCCGACCTTTTTCAGCCACGCCTTGGCGATGGCCTCTGAGGACTTCTTGTCGTTGACGCTCTCCGAGTTGAGGCCGACGAAGTCACTGGCGGTCAGCTTGGCGCTCACCGCGTTGAGGATCTTCTTCGCCTTCGAGTCCACCTTGTCCGAAACGACGGGTGCCACGTTGTCAGGGAAGAAGATGCCATCGGGGTCCTTCAGGGCCACGAGGTTGTTCGACTTGATGTTCGGGTCGGCGGTGTAGATGTTCGCCAACTGGATTTCGTTGTCGACCAGGGCCTTCACTGTGAGCGGTCCGCTGCTGTCCTGCACTGCCTTGAAGCCGGCGATCGTGATGCCGTACTTGTCTTTCAGCGCGGTTGGCCCATACGGACGGGTCTCGAGCTCGGCGTTACCACCGACGGTGATCGGCTCGGTCACGTTCTTCAGCGAGGCGATGTCGGTCAGCTTGTACTTCTTCGCGAACGCCTCGGTCACGGTCCAGGAGTTCTGGTCAGAAGCGTCTGCCGGGTTGAGCACGGTCAGGCCGGATGGCAGCGACTTCTTCAGGTCTGCCAGCACGGCGTCTTCTTTACCGCCAGCCGCAGTTTTGTTCAGCGCCTGGTCGAGGGAGCCGATGTATTCGGGGAAGACGTCGATCTTGCCTGACTCAAGCTGCGGCAGGTACACCTCGCGCTGGCCGATCTGGTAGTTGCGGTCGATCTTAAATCCGCCGTTCTCGAGAGCCTGGCTGTAAATTTCGGCCACGATCTCATTCGAGTAGTACGCCTGCGATCCGACGACGAGAGTCGCGCCGGATGCCGTCGATCCCGAAGCCAGGGGACTTCCTGAGGCGCACCCTGAAAGGGCGATTGCTGCCCCAACCACGACGGCGCCAAGTGCGACGAGCCGGCCTTTTCCTGCTGTGAACATTCGATTTTCCTTTGTGTAGGGGTTATGAACCCGTTGCCACGCGAGGCCGGGATGACCGCACGCGGGCGTCTTTGGGTCGACCGGCGGTGACGCCAGCCGGTACGACCAGTCTTTGGACAATGCTGAACACGGCCTCCGAGAGGAGCGCCAGCACGACCACAAGAATGGAACCCGCAAGCATCTGCGGATAGTCCTGGGTCTGCTGGCCGAGGAAGATGAAGTGGCCGAGGCCGCCGCCGCCGACATAGTCGGCGAGGGTAGCGGTAGCGATGACCTGCAGGGCGGCGGAGCGCAGGCCGCCGATCAGCAGTGGCAACCCGAGTGGCAGTTCCACCTTCGTGACCACCTGCCATTCCGTCATGCCCACGGACCGTGCCGCGTCGATTGTGCGCCGGTCTACAGCCTCGAATCCGGAGTATGCCCCGGCGAGAATCGACGGGATGGCCAGCACCACGAGAGCGATCAGCGGTGCCTCGAGCCCGATGCCGATACCGAGCGCAAGCACCGCGATGAAGCCGAGGGTCGGGAGTGCCCGCACACCACCCGAGAGGGCGATGACGAGAAAGCGCCCCTTGCCCGTATGCCCGATGACGAAGCCGAGCGGAATCGCGATGACAGCGGCGATGAGAAGCACGAGACCGCTGATTGCAAGATGCTCGCCAACACGGGTGTCGATGCCGTTGGCACCGCCGTAGTGCGCTGGATCGAAGAGCCATGCGATGCCATCCAGGAAGAGGTTCACGCGATTGCCCCGTCCTGCCAGGTGGCCAGCGCGGGGGCATGGGTCCTGACCTTGCGATTCCAGGGCAGCAGCGCCCTGCCAGCCAGGATGATCAGCCCGTCGAGCACGAGGGCAATCACGACGGTAAGCACGATTCCGGTCCAGATCTCGACCGGGATGTTGCGCTGGATGCCCTCGGTGAACAGTCGCCCCAGACTCTTGATGCCCAGCACTGCGCCGACGGTAGTGAGGCTGATCGTGCTGACTGCCACCACCCGTAGCCCGGCGATCAGGACGGGGCCTGCGAGCGGAAGCTCAACCCGCCAGAATCGTCCAGAGGTTGAGAAGCCGACAGCAGTGGCGGATTGCCTGATGTCGGGGTCTACCGAAGCCAGGCCATCCGCGGTCGAGCGCACCATGAGAGCAATGCCGTAGAGGGTGAGCGCGATCCCCACATTCAGGGGGTCCTGGAGGCCGGTGCCGATGATGACAGGCAGCACGACGAACAGCGGCACCGACGGAATGGCGTACAGCAGGCCGAGCACGGTGAGGAGCACGCCGCGACTCCAGCGATAGCGATTGGCGAGCCAGCCGATCGGCACGGAAATGATGAAGCTGAGAACGATCGGTGGAAGCGCGGTCAGCAGGTGCGTCGAAACCAGGCTGCCTATGTATGGAAGATTGTCGAACGGATTGTTGCCGCTCCAGCTGGTCGGGTCTGCCAGGGAGAGGATCACGGTGCCTCACTCGACTTGACCAGCACGCCGGCTGCTCGCCCCTCGGAGTCGACCAGCACATCCCCGGTTGGAGTCTTTCTGATGCTGAGCGCCCGTTTGCCCTTGTCTGCCCCGATGAAGCTGGCCACGAACTCGTTGGCTGGTGCGGAGAGGATCTCGGTGGGCGACCCGACCTGTGCGATGCGGCCACCGGTTTCGAGAATGACCACCTGGTCGCCGAGCAGGAACGCCTCGTCGATGTCATGGGTTACGAAGACAACGGTCTTGTCGAGTTCCCTCTGCAGGCGGATCAGTTCCACCTGCAGTTCTGCGCGCACAATCGGGTCGACTGCGCCGAATGGCTCATCCATCAGCAGGATGTTGGGGTTGGCTGCGAGGCCGCGCGCGACACCTACCCGCTGCTGCTGGCCGCCGGAGAGCTGGCTCGGGTACCGGTCGGCAAGCGCACGATCGAGCCCGACAGTGTCGAGCAGCGCCAGGGCCTGCTCACGGGCCTGCTTTTTGGGCAGGCCGCTCAGTACCGGCACGGTGGCGACGTTGTCGATCACCTTGAAGTGCGGCAGGAGGCCCGAGTTCTGCATGACGTATCCGATTCGGCGTCGCAGGGCCACTGGTTCGAGACTCGACGTATCTGCACCGTCGATCTCGATCACCCCACTCGAGGGATCGACCATGCGGTTGATCATTCGCAGGAGGGTTGTTTTGCCGGAGCCTGAGGACCCGACGAACACTGTGGTCTTGCGGGAAGGCAATACCAGGCTGAAATCCTCAACCGCGAGGGTTCCGTCAGGAAATTGCTTTCGGACGCTGTGGAACTCGATCATGGTGGGGCGGCTCATTCCTCGTGCTGCGCACGAATCGACACTTGCCGGACGTTTCCAAGCTAAACACTATTCGTGGCCACAGTCATTCCCGGTGGGCAGGGGTGACGGAATATGTCGAAGAGGAGTAGCCAGCGCGTCTCTCGCCGTTAGTCGCTGAAACGCCCCGTGTACCGGCTCATCGCGACCGACCGTGCCTCGTTGATGAAAGCGTCGTCTCCTGCACGGTCAAGGAAGAATGCACGAGCGAGCAGGGCATCCGATGACACGATCCCTGCCTCGATCTGGAATGCCAGGTCGTCACCGGTCGCGCCGAACCTCTGCACGAGGCGCTCCGCGATGATCTCCGCGAGGAGAGCACTGCCCATGCGTGCGCCGGCGTCAGGCGCGATGTCGAGCACGTCGCCAAATCGAAGGGACCGGAAACCTGGCACTGACCGATAGGACTCCACTACGGCTTCGAAACCTGCGTCGAGCGCTTTCTGCCAGGTGGAATTGTCGGGGTCGTCGAGGGCTGCGCGCATGCGGTCAGACAGTTGCTGCAGCAACCGGGCACTCAGACCCTGGAGCACGACGATGCGATCTGGGAAGTAGCGGTACACGGTGCCGATCGACGCTCCTGCGCGCTCAGCGACCATAGCGGTCGTGAGGCGTTCGTACCCGATCTCGTCTACGACCGCGGCCGCAGCATCGAGCAGCGCGGTCAGCCTGGCATTGCTTCGAGCCTGTACCGGCTCGTTTCTCAGCAGGCCGACTCCGTCGACTGCGCCTTCTTCAAGCGTGTATGCGGGCAAGGCAACTCCAAAATTCGTTGTGAGAAAACACTATCCTGCCCCCGTCTCGGGGGCATTCGTGACAGGCACTTTTTGAGCGATCCTTCGCAAGTTCTCAGGTTCGGGGTCTGCTGCCGATCATGGAAGACTGTTCGGATGGCCAGGACCAGGAAGACGCCGGGCAGCGGTGCCGTGGCTGATTCGAACGTCGCGGAGCCGATCCTGCACTTCGCCGCCCGCATGGAAGACTCGCTGCACAACTTTCGTGAGAGACGAGCCCGCAAGCGGGGCCTCACGCCCACGATCATCCCTTACACCGGGTATGGCGCACAGGGCTGGGTGCGCGTGCTGTGCAGGGTACTCCTCACTCGACCGTCGGTAGAAGAAGATCCTGTGCGCTACAAGAAGATTCGCGGCTGGCGCAGTTTCACCAGTGTGCCGGTGAACGACGTCGCCGTAACGATCACCGTCGGCGACACCGAGTTGCGTGTCACGGCCGACCGCGGCGGCGTTGTCGACGCGGTCATTCACGTCGACCTCCAGCCGGGCTGGCACACCATCTCGATCAGCACCGATGACGGTGACGGCAAGGATGGCGTCGAAGCGCCAGTGTTCATCGTCGATCCAGCAATGACCGTCGGCCTCATCTCGGACGTCGACGACACGGTCATGGTCACTGCCCTCCCCCGCCCATTCCTCGCCGCCTGGAACACCTTCGTTCTCGATGAGCATGCGCGCACACCGGTTGCGGGAATGGCAGTGCTCTACGAGCGACTCACGCGCGATCATCCGGGCGCCCCCGTGTTCTACCTGTCGACCGGTGCATGGAATGTGGCCCCCACACTGTCGCGCTTTCTCTCCCGCAACCTCTACCCGGCCGGGCCGCTGCTGCTCACCGACTGGGGGCCGACCCATGACCGCTGGTTCCGCAGCGGTCGGCTGCACAAGGTCGAGACGCTGGAACGTCTTACGACCGAATTTCCCGATATCAAGTGGGTGCTTGTCGGCGATGACGGCCAGCATGACGAAGAGATCTACAGCCAGTTCGTGGCGCGCCACGAGGGGAACGTCGAGGCTGTCGCAATTCGGCAGTTGTCGAGCGGTGAGGCCGTGCTGGCCGGGGGTCGCAGCAAAGCCGAGCAGCACCGGGGATCCGCCCCGTGGTTCTATGCCCAGGATGGCGCGGGTCTCGCCGACCAACTGGGTGAGATCGGCCTCCTGGGTTAAGCCAGCCCGCACAACAAAGTTAAGTACTTCCAATAGATATATTCATGGCTATTAGCCATACTTTGGCGTTGTATAGTTACAAGTATGGTTATTACAGCAATGGTTTCTGACGCAGACGGCGCCGAGACACTAATCGGCGAGCAGGTGCGTGCGCTGCGGTTGCGGCGCGGCCTCGACCAGGCCCAGCTTGCTGACGCTGCAGGTATAAGCCTCGGTGCGGTGAAGAACCTGGAACGTGGAAGTGGATCAACGCTGCGCTCCCTCAGCAGGGTGGTTGCTGCTCTCGACAGGGCTGACTGGTTGCAGCAGCTGGCCCCGGCATCCACCGTCAGTCCGATCGAGATCCTGCGCCAGGGTCGGCGGCCGCCGCGCAGTCGGGTCTATCGCCCGCGGTCGGAGCACGGCTGATGTATTACCCGGTCGATGCCGTCGAGGTCATGGCATGGGGCCAGCGGGTCGGCGCAGTTGCACTCGACCCGACGCTCGGCTTCTACGCGTTCGAGTACTACCCGGAATGGCAACGCGGCGACCTGCAGCTCTCGCCGCTGCACCTGCCAAACGGCCGGGCCCTTTCAGTCTTTCCGAGTCTCGCGCCAGCGACCTTCCACCGTCTGCCACCAGTCATCGCCGACTCCCTGCCAGACGATTTCGGCAACGCGTTGATCGACGCATACCTGGCCCAGCAGGGCATCAGGCAGTCAGACATCACCCCGCTTGATCGACTCGCCTACATGGCGTCCCGCGCAATGGGAGCGCTTGAGTTCAAGCCAGGTCGCGGGCCTCGCCACCGCAAGGCGAGCGCAGTGGAACTCGGCGACCTGGTGAGTGGCGCACGGTCAATGCTCGGCGGCCGTTTCGCCGGAGACAGGGAGACCGAGGCGGCCCTGCAGAGCCTCATCCAGGTAGGCACTTCAGCAGGCGGCGCGCGCGCTAAGGCCGTCATCGCGTGGAATCCCGACACCGGCGAGATCCGCTCAGGCCAGCTGCCTGCTGATCCCGGGTTCGAGTACTGGCTGGTCAAGCTCGACGGAGTTGGCGCAGACACCGAGCTCGGCTCTGGCGGCCTGTACGGCCGCATCGAGTTCGCATACTCACTGATGGCGGCTTCCGCTGGAATCACCATGGACGAGTGCCGGCTGCTCGAAGAGAACGGCCGGGCGCATTTCATGACCAGGCGTTTCGACCGAATCAAGTCGGCTGACGGCACGACCCGCAAGGTGCACAGCCTCACCCTCTGCGGCCTCGCGCACCTCGATTTCCGGCAGCGCGGCACCCACGACTACAGCCAGTACTTCCAGGCGATCGATGCGCTCGGACTTGGATCGGATGATCGCGTCGAGGCCTTTCGCCGCATGACGTTCAACGTGCTGGCCCGCAACTGTGACGACCACACGAAAAACTTCTCGTTCCTTCTTGACGGGGGAGCTGGTGATCCGCAGTGGCAGCTTGCGCCCGCCTACGACATCACCTATGCGTACAACCCGCGCGGCGAGTGGACCCACCAGCACCTCATGTCGGTCAACGGGCGTTTCGACGGCATCCTGAAGCAGGACCTGCTCGAAACGGCCGACAGGTTCAGGGTGCCTCGGGCACGGTCGATCATCGCCGAGGTCGGTGCTGCGGTCGCCGGCTGGAGTGGATTCGCCGAATCGGCAGGAATCGACACCGTGCAGGCGTCGACGATTGCCCGGACGTTCCCGCTGATCTAGGCGCGGCTGAGAATCGCAGTCAGGCCCTTTCGAAGACTGCGGCGAGCCCCTGGCCGCCGCCGATGCACATCGTCTCGAGGGCGTAGCGACCGTTCATCCTCTGCAGCTGGTACGACAGCGAAGCGAGGATGCGAACACCGGTAGCGCCGATCGGATGCCCGAGCGAGATGCCGCCACCGTTGAGGTTGGTGCGCTCCCAGTCTCTCTCGGTGAAGTTCCACTCCCGCGTCACCGCGAGTACCTGTGCCGCGAATGCCTCGTTCAGCTCGATCAGGTCGAGGTCTGACATGCCGATACCGGCCCGCTCGAGTGCGACCTTCGTCGCTGGCACCGGTCCGATTCCCATGCGGGTCGGGTCGACCCCCGCGCGAGCCCACGACACGAGCCGTACAAGTGGAACCAGGCCCAACTCTGCAGCACGCTCGGGTGTTGTGACGATGCATGCGGCGGCCGCGTCGTTCTGGCCGCTTGAATTGCCCGCGGTCACGGTTGACGCGGGGTCAGAGCCGATGACCGGCCTGAGTCTGCCCAGTGCCTCGAGCGATGTGTCAGCCCGTGGATGCTCATCGACACTGACGACTGTGTCTCCCTTGCGCCCAGGGATGGTCACCGGCACGATCTCCTCGTCGAAATACCCGGCCTGCTGCGCCGCGACGGCCCGCTGGTGCGAACGCAGCGCGAGCTCATCCTGCTCAGCTCGCGGGATGCCGAAGTCGCGCCGAAGGTTCTCCGCAGTTTCGATGGTGCCGTCTGGGGTGGGATAGAACCTGCCGCCCGGCGTCGAACGACCGCGGGTGAGCGAGTCCCAAAGCTTCAGGCCGTCCGGCCCGATGCCCCTGCGCCCTTCGACCGTGTACAGCGGCGCATTGCTCATCGATTCGACACCGCCAGCGATAACCAGGTCGCTGATGCCGGTCTGGATCTGCATCGCCGCATTGAGCACTGCCTGCAGGCCCGAACCACAGCGGCGGTCAAGCGAATAGCCGCCAACAGTCACTGGAAGCCCTGCGTCCAGCGCTGCAACCCGCGCGATGGGTGGTGCCTCAGACGACGGATAGCTCTGGCCGAATACGACATCGTCTACGACAGCGCCATCGATGCCCGT
>JAODLU010000058.1 GCA_025464125.1 Microbacteriaceae bacterium
GATAGGTGTGCCGTCGATGACTACCCGCACAGCAGTGCCGAGTTCGACATCCGCCACCGCGCACACTTTCACCGATGTTTCTGAACCTGGCATGTCAGACAGCCGCCTTTCCGCGAAGCTCAGCCTCGATGACGCCCTGGAGCCTCTCTTCGAGCGCGGGCGTGCCGATCTTCTGGATGATCTCGGCCAAAAATCCGCGTACGACGAGTCGCCGTGCATCCTCTTCGGAAATTCCCCTGGCCTGCAGGTAGAACAGCTGTTCGTCGTCGAACCGGCCGGACGCACTGGCGTGGCCAGCACCGGCGATGTCGCCTGTCTCGATCTCGAGGTTCGGCACTGAGTCAGCCCGAGTTCCCTCGGTCAGCAGCAGGTTGCGGTTCTGCTCGTAGCTGTCTGTGCCCGACGCAGACTGGCGGATGAGCACATCCCCGACCCAGACGGTGTGCGCGCCGGCGCCCTGGAGCGCGCCCTTATAGCTGACGCGGGAAATCGTCTTGGGCGCGTCGTGGTTGACGAACACCTGCTGTTCCAGATGCTGGCCAGCGTCTGCGAAGTAGGCGCCATAGAGCTGAACGTCGCCGCCATCGTTCGAGAGGTGCACCGAAGGGTTCACCCGAACTACTTTGCCACCGAGGGACACGAGAACGTGCTTGAGGCGCCCATTGCGGCCGACCTCGGCGAAGTGGCTTGCGAGGTGCACGGCATCGCTCTTCCATTCCTGCACCGACACGACAGTGAGCGCCGCCTCGTCTCCGACGACGATCTCCACGTTCTCACTCAGCATCGCTTCGCCGCTGTTCTGCAAGATCACCGTGCCGCGGGAGTGCGTGCTGGCGACGATGACCGTGTGGGCCGCGCGTGCCGACGGGCCGAGAGTCGACCGGTCGATAGTGATCTCACCGGCATCCTCGCCAGTGATCGTCACGAGCAATGCCTTGTCGAACGCGGTCCACGCGTTTGCTGATGCACGCTCCTCTGGCTTGCCGGCTGTGCCGATGCGAGCATCGGTGCGGTCAATCCATTCGACGGTGATGCCGGGAGCCTCGGTAGCCGAGAACTCGATCGGACTGCCATCCAGGAGGCCGGAGGTGAGGGGGCGCACAATCGCCATTGGCGTGTGCTTCCACTCGAGCTCGAGGCCCGTTACGGCTTCGAAGTCCGCGACGTCGTACGACGCGAACCGCGAGGACCGCACCTGCACGGGAACAAGACCCCAGCCGCCATCACTGTGCTGCTTGGACCCCAGCCGCGAGTGGGTGTTCGGTTCGGGCGTAGTTGTTGAGCCCGCCAGTGCGTCCACGGGGGCGCTGGCGGTGCCGTGTGCTGCCATCTAGCCGACACTGCCTTCCATGCCCATTTCGATGAGCTTGTTGAGTTCGAGTGCGTACTCCATCGGCAGTTCACGGGAGATCGGCTCGATGAATCCGCGCACAATCATCGCCATCGCCTCATCCTCGGGCATTCCGCGGGACTGCAGGTAGAAAAGCTGTTCGGCGCTGACCCGGGAAACGGTTGCCTCATGGCCCATCTGCACGTCATCTTCTCGGATGTCTGTGGTCGGGTAGGTGTCCGACCGCGAGATGCTGTCGACCAGCAGGGCGTCGCAGCGCACGGTATTGGCGGAGTGATGAGCACCCTCGGCGATACGCACCTCACCGCGGTACCCGGTGCGACCTCCACCACGCGCGATCGACTTGGAGACGATGGACGACTGCGTGTACGGCGCCATGTGGATCATCTTCGCGCCGGCGTCCTGGTGCTGGCCCGGGCCGGCGAACGCAACTGACAGCGTCTCGCCCTTGGCGTGCTCGCCGACGAGGTAGATCGACGGGTACTTCATCGTGACCTTAGAACCGATGTTGCCGTCGATCCACTCCATGGTCGCGCCCTCGTGGGCTATCGCGCGCTTCGTGACCAGGTTGTAGACGTTGTTCGACCAGTTCTGGATCGTCGTGTACCGAACGCGGGCGTTCTTTTTGACGACGATCTCTACTACTGCCGAGTGCAGCGAGTCCGACTTGTAGATCGGCGCCGTGCACCCTTCGATGTAGTGAACGTATGAGCCCTCGTCGGCGATGATCAACGTTCGCTCGAACTGGCCCATGTTCTCGGTGTTGATGCGGAAGTAGGCCTGCAGGGGGATCTCGACGTGCACGCCCTTCGGCACGTAGACGAACGAGCCGCCCGACCACACCGAGGTATTGAGCGCCGCGAACTTGTTGTCGCCCGCAGGAATGACAGTGCCGAAGTACTCCTTGAAGATCTCCGGGTATTCCTTGAGCGCGGTGTCAGTGTCGAGGAAGAGCACGCCCTGTGCCTCGAGGTCTTTATTGATCGTGTGGTAAACGACCTCTGACTCATACTGCGCGGCTACACCGGACACGAGGCGCTGGCGCTCCGCCTCCGGGATTCCGAGCTTCTCGTAGGTGTTCTTGATGTCGTCAGGAAGGTCGTCCCAGGTCTGCGCCTGCTTCTCAGTGGAGCGCACGAAGTATTTGATGTTGTCGAAGTCGATTCCCGAGAGATCGGCACCCCACGCGGGCATGGGCTTCTTGTAGAAAAGGGCCAGGGCCTTGAGGCGGTTCTTGAGCATCCATTCGGGCTCGCTCTTCAACGCGGAGATGTCTGCGACGACCTCGGGAGAAATGCCGCGCCTGGCAGATGCACCTGCGACATCGGAGTCGGACCAGCCGAATTCGTAGATGCCGAGGCTCTCGAGTTCGGGACGATCAATCAGGATGTCTGACATGTGGTTACCTCTTTCCCCTGCATAACCCGTTCAGCGGGCCGGTCATTCCCCGAAGCGTGCCGTCACATGGTCGGCTGCGGTGAATCGCCTTGCAGGCTGTGCTTCGGATCAATCTAATCCGACGCATGCCGTGCTGTTGCGAACGGGCCTCGCTGCCCAGGAAGTATCGCCCGAGTGACGCTCGGTGTCGCGGATACACGTTCCTCTCAACCACACAATTCTACAGGGCGAAGAGCAGTTCGGTCAGGCAATCACTCTTTTCGCAGCCTTCACTTGCTGGGCAAGCTGGAGGGTGCTGAAGAGGGTGGGATTCACGTCGAGAAGCACTCGGAGGGCTCCGATCCAGACGAGCGCCGAACCGAGCAGGTGAATGGCGACCAGCGCAGCTGGCAACGCGGTGGTGGCCTGGATGACGCCGACCAGCGCCTGCGCAATGGACACGACGACGAAAAACACGACCCGACGACGCTGGAGCTGGAACCCGCGGAGCACTGCGAACAGGACAACTGCAAGTACGATGACCGCAGTTCCGAGCACCGCATGCACGATGGTGACCTGTGCCCACACGAAACCCATGCGGGGAACCTTCGCCGAATCTCCGGAGTGTGGGCCCGATCCTGAGACCAGGGTACCGACCGCGATCAGCAGGAATGTGGCCGCCGTGAGCAGCCAGCTCAGCCTGCGCGCTGCCTGCGGCGGTGAAGCGACCGGCACTTCCTCCGAAATATGCCGCTCCCGGGCCCTGTGCCAGGTGAGCGTCGTGGTGGTCAGCAGTGCGATGGCCATAAGGAAGTGCAGCGCCACAACGTAGGGGTTCAGGCCGGTCAGAACGCTGACGCCTCCTGCGACTGCGTTCGCCACGACCAGCCAGAACTGTGACCAGGCCAACCGGGTAAGCCCGCGATTGCGCGGCCGGTGAAGGCGCGCGGCCACTATTGCCCACCCGACCGCGACGATCAGGAGTCCTGTCAGAGCTCGATTAGTGAACTCGATCAGGCCATGGATGCCCAACTCGGGTGTGGTAGTCAGGGAGCCCGGCTCGCAGGCCGGCCAGGTCGGGCATCCGAGTCCGGAGCCGGTCACCCTGACCACTCCGCCGCTAAAGACGATGAACACGCTCACGAGGAGAGCTGCGGTGGTGGCCCAGCGAAGCCCCCTGTCCCCTACGGAAAAACGACGGGCGAGGTACTCGAAGGGCGTGATGATGGGGATCTCCAGTGGGCTGCTAGAACGCTGAACGGAGGGTCAGAACGGCAGGAGCGGGTCGATGCCGATCGCAACGAACAACAGGGTCAGGTAGCTGATCGACCCGTGAAAGACGCGCATCGGGTTCACCACGTCGTTGCGAATCGCCATCGAATAGAGGCGGTGGGATTCGAACAGGAACCAGGCACCGGCAAGCACCGCGACCGCTGAGTACACAATGCCCATGCCTGCAACCGGGATGAGCAGCAGCGAGCACGCGACGGTCGCCCACGCGTAGAGAACCACCTGCAAGCCGACGACCGTGCGACCGCGCACAACGGCCAGCATTGGCACGCTCGCGTCGGAATAGTCGGTTCGATAGCGCATCGAGAGAGGCCAGTAGTGCGGCGGCGTCCACAGGAAGACGATGCCGAACAGCACGATCGGCGCCCAGCTGAGGTCGTTCGTGACCGCTGCCCAGCCGATGAGAACTGGCACGCAGCCCGCTGCACCGCCCCAGACGATGTTCTGGGGCGTTCGGCGCTTCAGGATGAGCGTGTACAGCACGACATAGATGAGGATCGCGGCAAGCGACAGTGCCGCAGACAGCCAGTTCACAAGGAATCCGAGCCAGGCGATAGACCCGATCCCGAGAATCCAGGCGAACACGAGGGCTTCGCGACCGGTCAGTTCCCCGGTGACCAGCGGGCGATTGCTCGTGCGCTTCATCAGCCTGTCGATGTCCCGGTCGACATAACAGTTGAATGCGCCGGCCGAACCAGCACTCAGGGCGCCGCCGATCAGGGTCCAGAGCACGAGCCACAGGTTCGGGATCCCGCCCTGGGCGAGGATCATGACCGGAGCGGTGGTGACAAGGAGCAGCTCGATCACGCGCGGCTTCGTCAGCGCGATATAGGCCTTCGCCTTGCGAGCGAAACCGATGCGCTGGCCAGCCACCTGCGCGTCTACAGCTACGTCCATTGCTCCTCTAACGACCGCGTTCCCCTGATTCGATTGTAGGCGTACCGTTCGCGTCGGAACGTCCCGGGAATAGGGCTCCGCCAACGTGGTTTCCCTATACTTGGGTGTGCTTGCGCCGCAGGCTCACCCTCGCCAGCGGTCCGCAACACAGGTTGCGGCCCGCCCACGGACGGTCCTGCCGCCCGCGACAGCGAGTGCACCATCCAGTGATCGCAACGGCTTCGGCCGGGTCGCTGTAACGAAAGGTCGATACGCCGTGGCTGCTCTCCAGTGGGAACCCATTGACAACAGGGCGGTCGACACCGCTCGAGTACTCGCGGCTGACGCTGTCGAGAAAGTTGGCAACGGGCATCCGGGAACCGCCATGAGCCTCGCTCCGGTTGGCTACCTGCTGTTCCAGAAGGTGATGCGTCGCGACCCGAGCGACAGCACCTGGATCGGTCGGGACCGGTTCATCCTGTCAATCGGCCATGCATCGCTGATCCAGTACACCCAGTTCTACCTCGGCGGCTATGGACTCGAGCTCGATGACCTGAAGGCGCTGCGCACGTGGGGATCCAAGACTCCAGGCCACCCGGAATACGGCCACACCGACGGCGTCGAGATCACAACGGGTCCTCTCGGGCAGGGCTTTGCCTCTGCGGTGGGCTTCGCCTATGCGGCTCGCTATGAGCGCGGTCTCTTCGACCCTGATGCAGAAGCGGGAACCAGCCCGTTCGACCACTTCATATACACGATGGCCGGCGACGGCGACATGGAAGAGGGTGTGACCAGCGAAGCGGCATCGCTCGCGGGTCACCAGGAGCTCGGCAACCTCATCGCCATCTATGACAGCAACCAGATCTCGATCGAAGACGACACGAATATCGCTTTCACCGAAGACGTGCATGCCCGGTTCGAGGCCTACCACTGGCACGTGCAGGTGGTCGACTGGAAGAAGACCGGCGTTTACGTCGAAGATGTTGCCGCACTGAATGACGCCATCGCCGCAGCCCAGGCCGAAACATCCAAGCCGTCGCTCATCATCCTGAAGACGATCATCGGATGGCCGTCCCCCAAGAAGCAGAACACCGGCAAGATTCACGGCTCAGCCCTCGGCGCCGACGAACTCGCTGCAGTCAAAGAGGTTCTCGGCTTCGACCCAGCACAGAACTTCGAGGTCGATGAAGAGGTGCTCGCGCACACGCGCAAGGCTGTCGACCGCGGCCAGGCCGCGCACAGCGAGTGGAACACCCAGTTCGACGCGTGGGCCGCAGCTAATCCTGATCGCAAGGTGCTGCTCGACCGGGTGTTGTCGGGAGACCTGCCTGCTGGAGTGGATGACGCACTCCCCGTTTTCGAAGCAGGCAAAGATGTATCGACCCGCGCCGCATCCGGCAAGGTGCTGAATGCCATCGGACCCGTAATTCCTGAACTCTGGGGTGGGTCTGCAGACCTCGCCGAGTCGAACAACACGACGATCGAGGGCGCTGCATCCTTCGTGCCGAGCGAGCGCTCAACCCATGAGTGGTCAGGCAACGTCTATGGCCGCGTGCTGCACTTCGGCATCCGCGAGCACGCGATGGGCTCGATCCTCAACGGCATCGTGCTTCACGGCAACACCCGCCCGTTCGGCGGCACGTTCCTCATCTTCAGCGACTACATGCGCCCGGCAGTGCGCCTGGCCGCGCTCATGAAGGCACCGGCCATCTACGTCTGGACGCACGACTCGGTGGCGCTCGGCGAAGACGGCCCGACCCACCAGCCAATCGAACAGCTTGCTGCGCTGCGCGCGATCCCCGGGCTCGACATCGTGCGACCCGGTGATGCGAACGAGGTCGCATGGGCGTGGAAGACAATTCTGTCGCGCCGCGAGGGTCCTGCAGGAATCGCGCTCACTCGCCAGAACATCCCGGTGTTCGAGCGGGGCGAAGGCGATGCCAGCGGCGAGACGTTCGCGTCAGCGAAGAATGTCGCCAGGGGTGCGTACGTGCTGGCGGAGGCGCCGAATGGAACGCCAGACGTGATCTTCATCGCCACCGGCTCAGAGGTGCAGATCGCCGTTGACGCCCGTGAGCAGCTGAAGTCGCAGGGAATCAACGCTCGGGTCGTTTCGGCGCCGTGCCTCGAGTGGTTCGAGGAGCAGCCAGCCGAGTACCGGGAATCCGTGTTACCGGCGTCGGTCAAGGCCCGGGTATCGATCGAAGCCGGCGTCGACCCGACCTGGCGCTCATACATCGGCGATGCAGGCCGCAGTGTCTCCATCGAGCACTTCGGCGCATCAGCCGACTACAAGACCCTGTTCGAGAAATTCGGCATGACCACCGAGCACGCTATCGCCGCAGCCAAGGACTCGCTGGCCGCCCTCTAGGGCCCGGCGTAACGAAAGAAGAAATGCAATGACTGAGAACACCCCAACCGCTGCCCTCTCCGCAGTGGGCACAAGCATCTGGCTCGACGACCTCTCCCGCGAACGAATCAACTCCGGCGGGCTGCAGAAGCTGATCGCCGAGCGCAACGTGGTCGGCGTCACGACGAACCCGACGATCTTCGCTGGCGCTCTTGCCAAGGGCGAGGCGTACGACGCCCAGGTCGCCGAACTGGCCAAGGCTGGCAAGACGGTGACTGAAGCGGTCTTCGAGATCACCACCGATGACGTGGGCAATGCCTGCGACATCTTCCGCGAGGTCTACGACGCAACAGACGGCAAGGATGGGCGCGTCTCGATCGAGGTCGAGCCTGGTATGGCCCACGATGCCGCAGGAACCATCGGGCAGGCCCAGCAGCTGTGGAAGAAGGTTGCGCGCCCGAACGCGATGATCAAGATTCCCGCAACAATCGAAGGCCTCGAGGCGATCGCCGAGACAATCGGCGCTGGCATCAGCGTGAACGTGACTCTGATCTTCAGCCTGGAGCGCCACCGCGCGGTGATCAACGCTTACCTGACGGGGCTCGAGAAGGCAAAGGCCGCTGGCATCGACCTGTCGACAATCCACTCGGTCGCGTCCTTCTTCGTCTCCCGTGTCGACACCGAGATCGACAAGCGCCTCGACGCGATCGGCACGGACGAGGCTCTTGGCCTCAAGAGCAAGGCAGGCGTAGCGAACGCGCGCCTCGCGTACCAGGTGTTCGAGCAGGAGTTCTCGAGCGAGCGGGCGAAAGGCCTGATCGCTGCCGGCGCCAACCGCCAGCGGCCGCTCTGGGCATCGACCGGCGTCAAGGATCCGAGCCTGCCTGACACCCTCTACGTGACGCAGCTTGCGGTGGCTGACGTCGTCAACACCATGCCGGAGAAGACCCTCGAGGCCACGTTCGACCATGGGGTCATTGAAGGCGACCAGGTCACAGGCAACTACGCGGACGCGAATTCTGTGCTCGACAGGCTCGAGGCCCTCGGCGTTTCGTACGAAGAGGTCACCGCGCTTCTCGAGAAGGAGGGCGTCGAGAAGTTCATCGTCTCCTGGAACGAACTTCTCGACACCGTGACCGCCGCCCTCGAGGCAGCACTTGCCCCGACCGAAAATTCCGGAGCGTCCAAATGAGCTTCGACATCACGGTCAGCGGTGCCGCGGCCGAGGCCGTCGAACGTATTGTTCCGCAGCTCGTCACCGACCTCGTCGCCTCCCGCATCGCAGGGCAGGATGCAACCCTGTGGGGACCGGACGCGGAGTCCGAATCCGAAAAGCGTCTCGGCTGGACGGAATCAGTAGTCATTTCCGAGCCGCTCATTGATGACATCCTGGCGCTGCGAGACAAGCTGCACTCAGAGGGCGTCAACCACGTGGTGCTCGGCGGCATGGGCGGCTCATCGCTCGCGCCTGAGGTCATCACGCGCACAGCTGGTGTGGAACTCACCGTGCTCGACTCGACAGACCCCGGCCAGGTGCTGGCAGCTCTGAACGACCGCCTGGCGACCACGGTCGTCGTCATCTCATCGAAATCCGGCTCAACGCTCGAAACAGCCAGCCAGCGCAAGGCGTACGAGCAGGCGTTCCACGGCATCGGTATCGACCCGATCGAACGAATCGTTGTCGTCACCGACCCAGGTTCACCGCTCGACACCGATGCCCGTGCAGCGGGGTATCGCGTCTTCAATGCCGACCCCAACGTCGGCGGCAGGTATTCAGCGCTCACTGCTTTCGGGCTGGTGCCATCCGGCCTCGCAGGCGTGGACATCCGCGCCCTGCTGGACGAGGCATCCTCTGTGAGCAACCGTCTCGCCGTGGACTCTGACGACAACCCCGGCCTCATACTCGGTGCCGCAATCGCCGGAACCCGTCCGCTAAAAAACAAGCTGGCGATCGTGTCGGATGGCACGTACATAGTCGGTTTCGGGGACTGGGTGGAGCAGCTCATGGCCGAGTCGACGGGCAAGCTCGGTAAGGGC
>JAODLU010000133.1 GCA_025464125.1 Microbacteriaceae bacterium
AGCACGACCATTGACAGCACGGGTCGAGCTTATCGCTGCGTTGTGCATGCACTGTGGCGGAACTAGCGGCTCTCGCTGCGCGCAAAGGTTCGGTCACTCGTTTGGTCGCTCGCGCGATCACCTGTGCGATCCCGCGGTCGCCCCGCGAGCAGCCCAACCGCCGCGGCGATGCCGATCTCGAGCGCGGCGTACGCACCGACCAGCCAGGGCGACGGACCGACATCCACCAGCCTGCCAGGCCCGGCTGAGCCAGCAGAGAACCAGGCGAGCAGGCCGATCAGCACCCCTCCGGCCACGCCGATGAGCAATCCTGTGCCGAACATCGCGGGCAGGGTGCGCGAGTTGCCGAGCTGGCGCACCAGTCGCGGCCGAACCGCGAGCGCAGCGACAAAGCCCGCAAGCACCGGCACGAGAATGCCGATGAAACCGAACGCGAGGTCACCCTCCGGCAGCGCACCGAGAAGGGGCACACCAGGCAGCGGGCCGAGGCTCGTGCCGACCGGCCCGACCGAGGAGCCGGTGCCGATCGCAAAGCCGGGTCCGACGAGCCAGCTGGCCGTCCAGATCACCATGTTCGGCAGCAGGGCCAGCTGGCCGACGGTGAGCGCGATTCCGCCGAGAACTCCCGAATGGGCACTCTCGTACAGGGTGATGATTCTCGCGTAATTCGCCAGCAGCAGCACACCCAGCAGCAGCGCGGCCACTCCGGTAACAATGGCAGCGGATGCCGCCCCACCCCGCAGCGCGGCCGCCCCCGCAGCGCGAATGCCTGGCCGCCAGTCGCCGACCCAGTCGCGCACGGAACTGCCCGGACTGCCATCGGGCAGTGGCCCCCGGGAACGCCTGCCGAGCTCAGCCCCGATGCCGATGCCTATCGCGAAGACGAGTGTCGGCAGCAGCGTGCCCTGCACGATCGACGGGCGAGCCGCCGGTGGGAGGCTGCTGAGCGTTATCGCCAGCGACAGTGCCGCGAAAACGACAACCGATGTCACTGTGCCGATCTGGCGGTGGGGAGTCTCGCCGATCCTGCGCCCGGCACGCGCGCCGAGCAGCACGGTGAGAAGCGCGAACCCGAGCGGTGCCATCGTCAGCACGAAACGGGCGCCGGCCCCCGGCAGGTTGAGAGTGGCTGCCAGGGTGGGATCGAGGGTGATCGCGACATCCACTCCGTTGCCGAGAAGCCAGGTGTCTGCTGCAGCGCGCCAGAACACGATCCAGTCGACCTGCAGGTTGTACTGGAACGCCCAGAGCACAGTCAGAGCGCTCAGCGGGATGCCGATGCCGATGGCAGCGACGAGCAGCGCCTCGAGGGCGGAGAACAGGGCGGTGAGCGAGCGATTCATTCCGGTCGGAGCCTACCGGCGAGCGTCGGCGATGCCAGTTCGCCTTTCCGGCGCGCGCACAATCGCCAGCGAGCCTTCAGGTGCAGTGCCCGGCAGGGTCAGCAGAGCGGGTCGCTCGATGGCACCGAGCCGGTGATGAGGTAGGAGTCGACGGTCTTGTCGATGCAGGCGTTGCCTGAGCCGTACGCCGTGTGGCCTTCGCCGTTCCTCGTTACGAGGAAGCCGCTGTCGAGCTGCTTTGCCAGCGAAACTGCACCCGTGTACGGCGTCGCAGGGTCACTGGTGGTGCCGACGACCATAATCGGGGCCGCTCCCTTTGCAGGAATCGCTCCCGCCTTCAGCACTGACGGGTACGCCCAGTTCTGGCTGGCGTTGTCGAAATGCGCCCAGTCGCTGTAGGTGTAAAGCGCGCCGTTGGTCGGGGCCGCAGCCGCGATAGCATCCATGGTCGCGCGGGTGCCAGCGAGGTCGGTGCTGAAGACGCCGTCGAGGCAGAGAGCCGAGGTGTACACCGCGTTGCCCTCCGAGTAGTGGCCGTCGTCGTCTCGCCCGTTATACCCGTCGGCGAAGGAAATCGCCCTGTCGACCGAACCCCGCTGAAGGTCGGAGATCATGCCCTTGAGGGCTGGCCACGAACTCTGGCTGTACAGCGGATATGACAGCGCTGTTCCGAGCGAAGACAGCGTCAGGTAACGACCGTCGCTCGACTGGAGGCCGGCAGTGCCCACCCGGTCGAAGAGAGCCTTCGACTGGGCCAGTGCGTCATCAACAGTTCCGCTGAACGGGCAGCTGCCCGTCAGGCAGTCCGCAAGGAAAGCACGGTACGAGGTTTCGAACCCTGCCATCTGGGTAACGAAGTCCTGGGGCTCGCTGACCGCGGGGTCGACGGGGCCATCGAGCACAAGTCGACCGACGTTCTTCGGGAAGAGCTTCGCATAGTGGGCGCCGAAGAAAGTGCCGTACGAGAAGCCGAGGTAGTCAAGCTTGCGGTCACCGAGCAACGCTCGAATGAGATCCATGTCCCGCGCGTTCGACTCTGCGTCGAGGTGACCGAGCAGGGGGCCGGTGTTCTTCGCACAGGCAGCTGCGTACGCCTTCTCGATGGGCACGCGGGAGGCGAGCCAGGCATCCGATCCTTCGGGCGCCGCTGGCAGCCCGTAGAGAAAGTCGTCGTTCTGGGCATCGGTGAGGCATTTGATCGGGTCGGAGCGCCCAACGCCCCTCGGATCCCAGCCGACGACGTCGAAGCTCGCCCGCAGGTCATCGTCGAAGTAGAGCTTGACCCCGTCGCGCACCATCTCGTAACCGGAGCCGCCAGGGCCGCCCGGGTTGACGAGCAGGGATCCGACCCGCTTCGACGAAGTGGTGACGTGCCTGATGAGCGCCAGCTTCACCGTTCCGCTGGCCGGTTTCGCCCAGTCGATCGGGGCAGTCACCGTTGCGCAGGTCAGTCCGGCAGACTCACATTTGCTCCAGCTGACACCCTGCCCGTAGAACCGCTGCAGGGCGGACGGCACCGAAGTACCGCTCTCTGCGACTGGCGGCGTGCTGATGCATCCGGTGAGTGCCATCGACACCACCGCGATCGCCGCGATCAAACCGAAGCGTCGTGACCTCATCGCGGCGCTCATCATCTGCCTGCGAACCTGCCTACAGGCTCGCGAGCACCTCACGCATGAGGGCTGCGGTCTCGCTTGGCGTCTTGCCGACTTTGACCCCGGCGGCCTCAAGGGCCTCCTTCTTGCCCTGCGCAGTGCCGGCACCTGAAGAGACGATCGCGCCTGCGTGACCCATCGTCTTGCCCTCTGGAGCGGTGAAGCCCGCGACGTAGCCGACTACCGGCTTCGTCACGTGTGCCTTGATGTAGTCGGCGGCGCGCTCCTCAGCGTCTCCACCGATCTCGCCGATCATGACGATCGCCTTGGTGTCAGGGTCAGCCTCAAAAGCGGCGAGCGCATCGATGTGGGTGGTTCCGATGATCGGGTCGCCGCCGATGCCGATGGCGGTCGAGAAGCCGAGATCGCGCAGCTCGTACATCATCTGGTAAGTGAGCGTGCCGGACTTGGAGACGAGACCGATCGGGCCCTTGCCCGTGATCGTTGCTGGCGTGATGCCGACAAGCGACTCACCCGGCGTGATGATACCGGGGCAGTTCGGACCGATGATCTGGGTCTTGCCACTGGCCTTGGCCCGTGCCCAGAACTCCGCAGCGTCCTGGATCGGAATGCCCTCGGTGATCACTACGACCAGCGGGATCTCGGCCTCGATTGCCTCGAGCACCGCGTCTTTGGCGAAGGCCGGGGGAACGAAGACGATCGACGTGTCAGCGCCGGTCTCCTTCATCGCGTCTGCGACGCTGCCGAAGACGGGCAGGTCAACGCTGCCGCCGTCTTTGCTGGTGTGGGTCACCGTCGTGCCGGCCTTGCGGGCGTTCACGCCGCCGACGACCTGGGTGCCGGCCTTCAGCATGAGGGCGGTGTGCTTTGTGCCCTCGCCGCCGGTGATGCCCTGCACGATGACCTTGTTGTCCTTATTGAGGAAGATCGACATTCTGTTCTGTCCTGGTTCTCTGCGGGTTACTTAGAAGCCAGCTCGGCGGCCTTGTCGGCGCCCTGGTCCATGTTCTCGGCGATGGTCACGAGCGGGTGGGCGTACTCGCTCAGAATGCGGCGGCCCTCCTCGACATTGTTGCCATCGAGGCGCACGACGGTCGGCTTGGTTGCGGCATCGCCGAGGGTCTTCAGCGCGCCGACGATTCCGTTGGCAACCGCGTCACATGACGTGATGCCACCGAAGACGTTGACGAAGACGCTCTTGGTCTGCGGGTCACCGAAGATGACGTCGAGGCCGTTGGCCATTACCTCGGCGGATGCTCCGCCACCGATGTCGAGGAAGTTGGCCGGCTTGACGCCCTTGTGCTTCTCACCCGCGTAGCTGACCACGTCGAGGGTGGACATCACGAGACCTGCACCGTTGCCGATGACACCGACCTCACCGTCGAGCTTCACGTAGTTGAGGCCGAGCTTCTTGGCCTTCGCCTCGAGCGGGTCCTCTGCATCGGTGTCGACGAGAGCCTCATGGTTCGCGTGACGGAACTCGGCGTTCTCATCGAGGGACACCTTGCCATCGAGGGCGACGATGTCGCCGGCCCCTGTGAGCACCAGCGGGTTGACCTCGACCAGCGTCGCGTCTTCCCCCTTGTAGACGTCGTAGAGCTTGACGAAGACTGGCGCGACCTTGTCGACGATGTCTGCCGGGAACTTGGCCTGCACTGCGATCTTCTTCGCGGTCTCGAGGTCGATGCCGACGAGCGGGTCGATCTCGACACGGGCGAGAGCATCAGGACGCTCGACCGCGAGCTCCTCGATCTCCATGCCGCCCTCGAAGCTCGAGAGGGAGAGGTATGAGCGGTTGGCCCGGTCGAGCAGCACGGAGAAGTAGTACTCCTCCTTGATGTCGGCACCTGCAGCCACCATGACGCGCTTGACGGTGAGGCCCTTGATCTCAAGGCCGAGGATCGCCTTCGCGGCCTCGAACGCGTCATCCGGAGTCTTGGCTACCTTCACGCCGCCAGCCTTGCCACGACCGCCAGCCTTGACCTGCGCTTTGACGACGGTGACGCCGCCGAGCTTCTCAGCAGCCGCCTTCGCCTCCTCGGGGGTGTCGGCGATGATGCCGGCAAGTACAGGCACCCCATATGACTCGAATAGGTCTCGTGCCTGGTACTCGAATAGATCCACGCTGCTTGTTCCAATCCGCAGGAATTGTCTCGAAAGTGCCACTGTCTTCACGTCGAGATAGTTCGACGTCGAGAGACTTGGGCCACCAAGCACTCTACCCCCGGAACAGAACCGTGCCCGTCGCGATGTCGGCGCTCGCGAGCGTCACTTGCAGCACTGCGCCAGCCTGCAGTTCTCCAGTGCACTCTGCGGTGACAGCGGGGTCTGCAACCTGCACGACTCCGCCTCCCTTCCGCACCGAGACAACCGTCGCCTCGAACACGTCGCCCACCCGGTCCTTCAGGATCGCGGCCTCTACCGCGTCGATCGATCCGCGGTCGAGACGCGATGCGATGGTGTCCGATTTCGCCATGATGGCCGGCAGCGTAGGTAGTGCCTCCCGCACCCAGGCCGGCACCTCGGTTTTGGCGCTGAGCGCCTCACACGTGAGCAGCACGAAACGGTCGACGAGCCGCCGCAGCGGTGCAGTTGCGTGGGCGTACGGCGCTCCGACCGCGGCCTGCCCAGCATCGGTCGGAGCTGCGCCGTCGAACGCGCGATACCCGGCCCCGCGAAAGAGCGAGCCGGCGGCCTGCACGATCGCGAGCTGCCTCGGGTCGTCCAAATCCAGCGAGCGCAGGTACTCGCCGTAGTCGATGCCTGGCATCCACGGCGATCCGAGCGCGACAGTCTGTCGACGGAACTTCAGGATGGTCTCATCATCGGGCGCTGGCATCGATCGCAGGATGCCGACCCCGCCGGAGAGCATGAGGTCAGCCGCCGCCATCCCCGTCATCAGCGACAGCTGGGCGTTCCATCCCTCGGTCGGCAGCGACCTGCGGCGCACCAGCGTGAACTGCCCATCGTGCTCCTCGACTTCCTGGTCTGGCCGGTTGAGGCTCGCACCCCCACGCGCCTTCTCCAGCGCGATGCGCTTCTCGCCGATCTCGCGAAGCAGCTGCACCGCCTCGCTCGCGGTTCCGGCGTCGAGTTCCGCCTGCACCTCGACATAGGAACACTGGCGGCGACTGGTGATCTTCGCGCGGGCAACCGTCACCTTCTTCACTGATGCCGCGGCATCCAGCTCGAAAGTCCAGACGAAGGCGCTGCGCAGCTGGTTCGGCAGCAGCGACGCCGCATGCTCGCTCAGCACGGTGGGGTGCAGGGGAATGCGGCCGTCAGGCGCATACACGGTTTGCCCGCGGTGACGAGCCTCGGTGTCCACTGCTCCATTCGGGGTGACGAAGGCCGGTACATCCGCTATCGCATAGAAGGCGCGGTAGCCGTCGCCATTCCGCTCGAGGTGCAGGGCCTGGTCGAGGTCGGTCGAGCCCTCTGGATCGATGGTGATGAACGGGATATCCGTCGAATCGAGGGGCGGCATCGTCACGTTCGCCGCTGCCAGCGCTGCTTCTGCCTCGACAGCAGGCGGGAAGGTCTCGCTGAGCTGCAGTTGCTCACGCAGTGCGAGGAAGGCGGCGGCGAGCTCGCCGGTGGGAGCTGAGGTGAGGCGAACGTGGGAGACGACCATGATTTCTGACTTTAGGCCAGCGAGAATGAACGCATGCCTCTCACCGCTCTCGCCGACGAGGCCGTGCTGCTCGCTGGCGGTGGCCGGGCGATCCTGCTGCAGCTGGCGAACCCGGCCATCGGTCATGCGGTAGCGCATCACAGCAACTTCGCGGCGGACCCGCTGCGCCGCCTGCGCAACACCCTCACCTACGTCTACGCCCTCGTCTATGGCACCCCTTCGCAGGTCGCTGCGGTGCGCAGAATGGTGCAGGTCGCCCACGCGCCTGTGCGATCCGCAACCTACGACGCATCGGATGCCCGGCTCCAGCTGTGGGTGGCCGCGACCCTGTACGACTCTGCGGTCACCCTCTACGAGCGCCTGGTCGCGCCGCTCGCGCCGGACGACGCGGACCTCATCTATCGCGAATATGCGGTCATCGGCACCGCGCTCGGCATGCCCGCAGCCCTCTGGCCAGCGGACCGGGCGGCCTTTCGCGCCTACTGGGATTCACAGCTCGCGACGCTCAGCGTCGATGACCGAGTGCTTGCAGTCAGCCGCGATCTGCTGCACCCCCGCACCGGACCGCTCTGGATGCGCGCCTCGATGCCGCTTGTGCGGCTCGTCACCGCTGGGCAGTTGCCGCCGCAGCTGCGCGAGGCATACGGGTTGCCATTCCGTGCAGCGCGATACGAGCGGGCGATGCGCTGGACTGCGCGCATCTATCCGCGGCTGCCGCGGGGCATCCGGCGCTGGCCTCGGGTGCATTTCCTTCGACAACTGTCTGCGGCTGCCTGAATGCTTGGCACCATGAAGCCCGCTGACATCCTGCGCCTGAGGCTCTCCAGCCAGCGCCTCATCACGAGGGCCCCTGCCATGGACCCCGCTGGTGTGGTGCGGCACTTCCTCGGCCTGCAGGCGCAGGACTTCGGCCAGGCTCTCTGGGCTGTCGGCGTGCGCGCCCCCGGCTCCGCGAAGTCAGACGTGCTCGCCGTGATGCAGTCGGGCGAGGTCGTGCGCTCGTGGCCACTGCGCGGCACCCTGATGTTCATCCCTGCGGAGGACCTCGGCTGGATGCTCGCCCTCACCGGCCAGCGCCTGGTCTCGAGTGTCGCCGCTCGGCGCCGCCAGCTCGAGATCGACGATGCGGTTCTCGCCAAAGCCCGGGATGTAGCGCAGAGGCTCCTGCCGGGCAACCCGAGCACCCGCGACGAACTGTTCGCGGCGCTGAACGCCGACGGCATCACGACCACCGGCCAGCGCGGAGTGCACCTCATCTGGATGCTCTCACTCAGCGGCGTCGTCTGCTGGGGTCCGCCGAAGGGCACCCAGCAGGGCCTCGTGCTCGTCGACGAGTGGGTGAAGAAACCGAGGCGGCTCGATCGGGACGAGTCACTGCGCGAACTGGCGCTCCGCTATTTCACCGCCCACGGCCCGGCCACCGTGTAGGATTTCGCGTGGTGGGCACGGGTCACCGTCAAGGATTCGAAGGC
>JAODLU010000143.1 GCA_025464125.1 Microbacteriaceae bacterium
GGCCTGGATCTCGCTCAGGTCGAAAACCTCGCGAAGCCTCGTGCGCGCCTGGTCGGAGTCATCGCTGGTTCGGATCACCTGGATGACCTCGTCGATATCAAGGATGGCGATCAACAACCCCTCGACCAGGTGCAGTCGCTCCCTTTTGCGGGCAAGCCTGAAGTGGCTGCGGCGGGTCACCACCGATATGCGGTGATCGATGAAGACCTGCAGTAGTTCTTTCAGCCCGAGGGTTTTGGGGCCGCCCCCGACAAGTGCGACGTTGTTGATGTTGAACTGGTCTTCAAGGGGAGTGTGACGGAAGAGGAGTTCGAGCACAGCTTCCGGGCTGAAGCCCGTCTTGATTCCAACGACGAGGCGAAGTCCGTGCTTGCGATCGGTGAGATCGGTGACGTCGGAGATGCCGGTCAGTTTCTTGGAATTGACGCCGTCCTTGATCTTCTCGATCACCTTCTCAGCACCCACCATGTATGGCAGTTCAGTAATCACAAGGCCCGTCTTGCGCGCGGAGATGCTCTCGATCGATACCTTCGCCCTGGTGCGAAAACTGCCGCGACCGGTGAGATAGGCGTCTCGCACCCCGGCGAGCCCGATTATGGTTCCGCCGCCAGGCAGGTCGGGACCCGGAACGAATGACATCAGGTCTTCGAGCGTCGCCCGCGGATTGTCGATCAGGTAGCGCGCGGCGCCCACCACTTCGACGAGGTTGTGCGGCGCCATGTTCGTCGCCATACCTACGGCGATGCCGCTCGCTCCGTTGACGAGCAGGTTGGGGAAGGCCGAAGGCAGCACCTCTGGCTGCACGAGCTGGTTGTCGTAGTTGGGGATGAAGTCCACGACGTCCTCGTCGAGGTTCTCCGTCATCGCCATAGCTGCTGCCGCGAGCCGCGCCTCCGTGTATCTTTCGGCGGCCGGGCCATCATCAAGCGTGCCGAAGTTGCCGTGCCCATCGATGAGGGGCACCCGCATCACAAAATCCTGCGCGAGCCGAACCATCGCGTCGTAAATCGACGCGTTGCCGTGGGGGTGAAGCTTGCCCATGACCTCGCCGGTCACACGCGCGGACTTGACGTGGCCACGGTCAGGTCGCAGCCCCATTTCCGTCATCTGGTAGAGGATGCGGCGCTGCACCGGCTTCAGCCCGTCGCGTGCGTCAGGCAGCGCCCTCGAGTAGATGACCGAGTACGCGTACTCAAGAAATGACCCCTCCATTTCGGTGGAGACATCGATGTCGTCGATGCGTTCGCCGGAATTGCCGGGGGTGGTTTCTGAGGTGGGTATTTCGGGAGTAGCCATAAGATTGCCCCCATGCTACCGGCCACGAAATCGCACCGGTTCAGCCTTGCCGACGTGTTGCCAAGTTGCCTCGAATCGCTTGCCGGTCGACCAAACGAGCTGTCGCTGAGACCCGTGGACACGGCGCTGGTCGTACTGGTCGACGGCCTGGGCGCATCAGCTTTGGCCGCCCGATCTGGCCATGCCCGCACGCTGGCACCGCTGCTCACCGCGGCTTCCACGATTTCGTCAAAATTTCCGACGACTACGGCTTCTGCGCTCGCTACCCTCACCACCGGCGAGACACCTGGCGTGCACGGGCTGGTCGGCTACTCGGTGCTCGACGCGGCCAACGATCGCGTGGTGAACCAGCTCACCGGGTGGGACTACGGCCTCGATCCGGTCACCTGGCAACGGGCACCGACACTGTTCGAGAAGGCAGCGGATGCCGGCATCCGCTCGTTCGCCATCGGACCTTCCAGGTACCGCACGTCAGGGTTCACAGCTGCAGTGCTCCGCGGTTCGGAATACCGCAGCGGAGCCACGATCGCGGACCGCTTCGACGAGGCACGACGCACAATGGACGAGATCGACGGGGGCCTGCTCTACCTGTATGTGCCAGAACTGGACCAGGCCGGTCACGCACGGGGCTGGCAGTCACCCGAGTGGACTGAGGCACTCGAACAGCTCGACAGCGCTGTCAGGTCATTCACCTCAGGCCTTCGCAAACGCGAGGGGATGCTGCTGACGTCAGACCACGGCATGCTCGACGTGGCCGAAAGCGCGCACATCCTGTTCGGCACAGATCCAACGCTGGTCGACGGCGTCAGGTTCGTCGCGGGGGAGCCGCGCGCGCTGCAGCTGCATTTCGAGCCGGATGCCTCTGCAGCCCACCGCACTGCAGTGCTTGAACGCTGGAAGGCGGTGGAAGGCGCACGATCCTGGGTGCTGTCACGTGACGACGCGATCGACTCTGGCTGGTTTGGACCAACTGTCGACGCAGAGGTAGTGCCGCGAATCGGCGACATCCTTGTGGCCGCACGCAAAGCAGTCGCCTACTACGACTCGCGTTCGGCCTCGGCTTCCGGCCAGCACATGGTGGGGCAGCACGGTTCGTGGTCTCCAGAGGAGTCCAGCATCCCGCTCCTCAGGTTCGGGGCGTACGCGACCTGACACACCCCCCGATCTTCAGCCTTGGGCGGCGAAGCTAGTCCTCATCGGTACGGGCGCCGAAGACGATCTCGTCCCAACTGGGCATCGCTGCCCTGCCTTTTCGACTGCCCTTTGGTGAGAATACCGACGGCTGTGGAGCGGTGCTACCTGGCAGATCGTCGTTGGTGCTCTCCGCAGTTTTCGGCATCGGCACGTCAACGAGCCGGATCGTTCCGGTCGAGGGATGAGCGGCCATGGCTTCTTCGTCGATAAAGGTTGCTGCTTCACGTTCGCCTCGCCGACGACGCAGCGCCTCGAGGAGATCGGCAGTCTGGTTCGACTCCTCCTCAGGCTCCGCAGGTGCACGGTTGATGGCCGCGTCTGCGAGGCCCTGTGGTGCGTCTGAGAGCCGTCCATATGGCACAGCCTCGAGAAGCGGGCCCGTGGACCGTTCAGCGAGTTCCTCTTCGGAGATTGCGCCGCTGTCGAAGCGAGATTGGTCAGGAGTGCGGTCTGAATCGACAGCCCTCAGCCGAGGCACCAGTCCGCCGGTGAGGTCGCCCTGCTGCGAAAGGGTGATCGCTTCGCTGTTGATCGGGGCGAGAGCGGCCTTCTTGGGCTCGAAACTCCAGCGGGCGTCGTGATCGATCTGGTCAGAAGTGAAAGAGAGTTTCACGACCCATCCGCCGCCAATCTCTTTCCAGCTGGACCAGCGCTCGTTGACAGCGCCGAGTTCGTGCAGGCGACCACGAATGACCGCGCCGAAAGTCGACCCGCTGAGCGGACCTGTCTCCATGGCCGTGTGGACGGCGACGGCAAGTGCAGAGGTGACAACGAAATCCCGCTCGGCAAGAACCGGCCCCTCAAACTTCTGGATGTAATCGAGCGGAACACCGGTAATGGAGGCGACATCCTGTGCAGACATACCTGACCGGATATGGGCCTGGATATCCTTCGGTGCCAGCTTGCGGCCGACGCCCGGCTCTGGAATGTTCTGGCGCAGTTTGGATTGCAGCACTTCGTCGATAGGTACCCGGAAGCGTGTACCGTCCTCCGATGCGACCAGCAGGGCCCCGTTTTCAACTCCGATGACTTTCAGGTCTTGCATACCGAGCGCCTCTCGCGATCATTGTTGGTCACTAGGGTGGCATGCCAATGCCCGTTTCCCGGGAATATCCCGGGCGTGCCGCGAGTTGCAGCAACGTCGGATTAAAGGCCCGTCACGGGTGGTTTGCTATTGCCACCCGAATGATGCAAACTATGGCCGCCGATTGAGAACAGATGACGAATACAGAAGTGGATGGGCATGGCAACCGACTACGACGCACCTCGTAAGACCGACGACGACTCAGAGTCGATCGAGGCGCTTAAAGAGCGTGTTCCAGACAAGATGTCTGGAGTCGTCGACGTAGATGACGCCGACAACCCCGGTGGGTTCGAGCTTCCGGGAGCTGACCTCTCCGATCTCGACCTCGACGTTGTAGTTCTTCCGCCGCAGGCCGACGAGTTCACCTGTGTGAACTGCTTCCTCGTGAAGCACCGTTCGCAGCTGGACCATGAAGAGAAGCTCGGTCCGATCTGCCAGGAGTGTGCGGCCTAAAGCCCCGACTCCGGGCTGTGCTCGCCAGACCCGGTGCTCGCCAGGCCCTGTCCAGCTAGACGCTCTGCCTGGGTGACTGGCGGGCGGTTGCCACCGCGGCGATGATCGCCTCGGGGTGCCGTGTCGACACGATCCAATACGGGGTCGGGTCTGCAGGATCGAGCAGTTCGACCTTGATTACCGGTGAGATCCAGCCTCGGATCAGAAGCCAGGCACGGGCATCCAGCCGCTGCCCGCGCTCCATAGTCGCGTCTTCTTCGCGGTATCCGGAAACGAGTCCGACGTACGCGAGCGGCAGTCGGGCGCGACCGGCCATGAAGCTTTCTGTCGTCACCTCGACGACCGGCGAACCCCATGCGAGCAAAGCAACGCAGCCGCCGTAGAGGACTATGGCCACGATCACACCGGCGGTCATGTTGATCGGCAGGAACACGAGCAGGCTCGCGGGGATAACGAGCGCTGTTGCCAGGAACATCCAAAGGGATGCCCACAGGCGTTCCCGGTAAATCGTCATGGCCCCATTCGATCAGACTTTGCCCGAGCGTGCGCCCAGCGTCGCGCACGGCTTTCGCGCCAGCTTCTGCACTACCCTCGTGGGGTGGCCGAAAGCGTTGAAGTATTGATCGTCTCCAGGGAGCTGCCCACCTACGGCCATCCCGGCGATGCTGGCGCTGACCTCTCGGCAGCGGAGGCCATCGATCTCGCGCCCGGCCAGCGGGCCACCATCGGCACCGGCGTGTCGATCGCCCTGCCGGACGGGTTCGCTGCGTTCGTCGTGCCGAGGAGCGGTCTGGCCGCAAAACACGGCATCACTATCGTGAACAGCCCGGGAACGGTGGATGCAGGCTACCGCGGCGAGATCCGCGTGACGCTGCTGAACACCGACAGTAAATCGACGTATCCTGTCGCAGTCGGTGACCGGATCGCGCAACTCGTGATCATGCCGATTGCGCGGGCCCGCTTCGTTGCCGTCGAAACTCTTCCCGGCTCTCATCGCGGGGAGTCCGGTTTCGGTTCGACCGGCTATGGCAACACAGATCCATCAGGGAAACCCACACAAGGAGATCGCGCGTGAGCGATACAACACCACCAGCGGACGCAGAGTCCGTAGAAGACTCGACCCAGGCGAAGTCAGCACCGGAGGACCGCGCTACCGCTGGCCCGCTCGACGAAAGCGAAGCGAACCCGGTTCGCCCGTATGTCGACCTTGGCGGAGTCAAGGTTCTTCCCCGCGAGGGACTGCAACTGCGTCTCGAGGTCGAGGAAGGCAGCCAGCGGGTTGTCGCTGTCGGTCTCGACTACGCGGGCTCGACGCTGCAGGTGCAGCCCTTTGCGGCACCCCGCACGAGTGGACTCTGGCACGAGATCCGCGCGCAGATCACCGATCAGATCGCAAAGCAAGGTGGCACCACCCGCGAGAGTGTTGGCCCATTTGGGCCAGAGCTGCTTGCCGAGATTCCCGCGAACACCCCCGGCCAGCCCGGCTCCACCCGTCTCGCGCGTTTCGTCGGTGTTGATGGACCGCGATGGTTCCTCCGCGGCGTGATTGCCGGCGAGGGTGCTGTCGACGCGGAAGCGGCCGAGCAGATCGAAGACCTGTTCAGAAGCGTCGTCGTCGTGCGTGGCACGACGCCAATGCCGCCGCGGGACCTGATCCCGTTGCAGATGCCCAAGGGCTCTGGCGCGGACGGGAGCTGACGCGTGG
>JAODLU010000146.1 GCA_025464125.1 Microbacteriaceae bacterium
GCAGCGGAGATGAATACGCGCGGATTGACTGGGTCTCGGTCATGTCGTCATCGTAGGCGGAAGGTCTATTGATTAGAGCGAACTGGCCGGATTGGCGAATCGTGGTGCTGGGAAATTAGCACCGTGAGTCTTACGAAACGGGCAGCGACTTCTCGATCAGGCCGATGATCGCCGGGTCGTCTGGCTCGGTCTTCGGGCTGAACCGGTGCACAGCGCCATCGGGAGTGATCACGAATTTCTCGAAGTTCCAGGTGATGCGGCCTGACTTTCCATCGGCCTCTTCAGCTTTTAGTTCCTTGTACAACGGGTGCTGGCCGCGACCGTTGACCTTGATCTTGTCGAAAATCGGAAACGTGATGCCCCAGGTCGTCGAGCAGTACTCGTCTATGGCCTCTGCTGAGCCGAGCTCCTGCAAAAACTGGTTGCTCGGGAAGCCGAGAACCGTGAACCCCTGCTCGCCGTACTGCTTCTGCATGGCTTCGAGCTTCTCGTACTGGGGCGCCAGGCCACAACGCGAGGCAACGTTCACGATGAGCTTGACCTTTCCATCGAACTCCGCGAGGGATGTCTCCGCGCCTTTGCTGGTCATGATGGGAATGTCATTGAGGGTCATGCTGTGACGCAACACAACAAACTCCCGATTTAGTCCCACTACCCTCGATTACATGCCCGCCAGCCCGATGTCTGCGAGCCCCTACGAGGTGCTCGGCGTCGACGTGACCGCTTCGCAGGACGACCTGCGCAAGGCCTACCGGCGCCTCCTGCGCGAAACGCATCCCGACACCGTGGGCGATGCCGAGCGATTTACTGCAGTGCAATCAGCCTGGGATCTGGTTGGAACAGAGCAGGATCGGGCATCTTTCGATCGTTCGAGCCCGGCACATACAGGTGCGGATGCCGGCTACAGTTGGGCCCCGCGGTCCGCCTCCACGCAGCGGGACACGCGACCCAGGGCGCGCAGCCACGGGCATCCTGGCGGCTGGCGCAGGGAACGCTACCTCGTGCTTGTTCGCGAGTGGGCCGGCCGGGGCACGGACCTCGCCGACCCATACGATCCAGCGCTTGTGCGCTCGGCGCCACGTGAACTGCGTCACATTCTTGCCGACGCACTCGCTGAAGAGGCAACCGCGCGCATCCTCCACGACCTGGGCATCGGTTACACGGTGTGGCATGACGTTTCTACCGGATCGCCGGAACACAAGCTGGACCACATCGTGCTCGGTCCCACCGGGCTGTTCGCCATGCTCTCTGAGGACTACGGCGGCCCGGTCAAGGTGAAGAAGGGCGAACTCGTCGGCGAAGCGGTGGCGGGGGAGCGACCGATGCATGAGCTGGCCCAGCGCGCACGTGTGATCGCACGGGAATGCAGGGTCAGGTTCAGCGCCCTTGTTATCGTGCTGCCGGACGACCAGCTCGAGCAGCCCATGGAATCGCTCGGAAGCGTGCGGGGGGCGGCGGCGGTAGCTGTGCGACAATCCCTGCTTCCGGCCCTCCTGCGCGAAGGCGTGCCCGGCGCGAGGGTGGTCGGCGGCAATGAACTCTTCGACGTGCGCACGCGGCTGCAGTCGGGCATCCGCTTCGTCTGATTGCGGGCCGCCGCACCCTGTGACTCCCGTACAGTTTTCTGCATGGAGCAGAGCGAGAACGAGGTGTGGCTTACCGAGTCGCAGCAGGCGGCATGGAAGAAGTTCATCGCCGTCGTGGAGCTGCTGCCAGGGGTGCTCGACTCGCAGTTGCAGCGGGATGCCGAACTCACCCACTTCGAATACCTCGTGCTCGCCATGCTTTCTGAAGCGAAGGAACGCACCTTGCGGATGACCTCGCTCGCCGGCATCACCAATTCCACTCTTTCGCGCCTCTCGCACGTTGTGAGCCGCATGGAGGGTCGCGGCTACATCGAGCGCACGATCAGCTGCGAGGACGGCAGGGCGAGAGATGCGAAGCTGACGGCCTCGGGATGGCAGAAAGTGGTCGCGACTGCTCCCGGCCACGTCGCTATGGCCCGCGCGGCCGTGATCGAACCGCTGGACGCAACAGATATAGCGGATCTCGAACGCATCTCCGCGAAGCTCCTCGAGGGCCTCGACCCCGAGCACCGCATGCACCGGTAGCGCTAAGTGCGGCTGGTGTCAGCCGTTGCAGCTAGCCTGTCCCCAATGATGAGGAGTGCGCGTGTACCTTCTGGGCGGTGAGGTCACAGGCAACGAGGCCACAGGCAGCGGCGCACCAGGCACGGTCGTTTATTCAGCGACCGACCTGAGCGCCGCGTCATCGTGCGAGTGGGCTCTCATGCGCGGGCTCGACGCGCGACTGGGTCGGATCCCCAAACCGCCGCAGCTGCAGGACGACATGCTCGATCGTGCTGCGGTGCTCGGAGACGCCCATGAACTGCGCATGCTCAATCGGCTGCGCGCAGAAGGCCCGGTTACCGAGATAGACCGGCCGGCACCCCAACACATCGCAGTCGCGGCGGCAGAGACGGCAGCAGCCTTCGCCGCTGGGGCACGAGTTATCTTCCAGGCCGCCTTTTTCGATGGAAGGTTCCTCGGGTATGCCGACTTCATCCTGAAGTCCGAAGACGGCAGCTACGAGGTCTACGACACCAAGCTCGCACGCCACGCGAAGGTGACAGCACTGCTGCAGCTCGCCGCATACAGCGAGCAGCTGCAGCTGCTTGGCGTGCCTGTGGGGCAGAAGGTTTACCTGCTTCTCGGCGATGACACTACGAGCGAACATCGGCTGCAAGACATCCTGCCTGTCTATCGCCGGCGTAGAGCCCGGCTTGAACAGATCATCGACGAGCGAGTGGCTGACACGAGCCCGACCCCGTGGGGAGACCCCAGGTACGCAGCCTGCGGTCGCTGCGACGCGTGCGAAGAGCAGGTGCAGCTGCACCGCGATGTGCTCCTGGTTGCCGGAATGCGAATGACCCAGCGTGCACGGCTGCAGCAGGCTGGCATCGGTTCGATCGACCAGCTCGCACGCTCGAGCGGTGCTGTCGACGGCATCTCAGAGTCGACACTCGCTGCCATGCGAGAACAGGCCATCCTGCAGGTTGAAGAGCCCGCAGCCGGGCAGCCCCTGGCGTGGCGCGTCGCCAATCCACGGGCTCTCGCCGCCCTGCCTGTTCCAGATGCCGGGGACATCTTCTTCGACTTCGAGGGTGATCCGCTGTACCAGGAAGGA
>JAODLU010000310.1 GCA_025464125.1 Microbacteriaceae bacterium
GCCGCCGACCGGAGCGCGGGCGGCGCGCGGCGCCCCCTCTACTGCTTTGTCGCGACGGCGACCATTTCGATCGCGGTTCCTGCGGTCACCCGGCGCTCGCGCAGGGCGATGGTCGCGGTGGGGAGGCCCGCGGCATCCAGTGCATGGCGCAGTTCGGCCTGGGTGGGAAGCACGGTGGCGTCCTGCGGGCCGCCCATGCCATCCGCCAGGTTTTCGCGCGCGTGCCAGACGCCGAAGAAGGTGCCGCCAGGCTTCAGGCCGGCCACGAGGGATGCGATTGCGACCGCCAGACCGGATGCTTCGACCTGCAGGTACGCGATCACACCGAGGTCGGCGGGCGCGAGGGCGAGCGCAGGAGCTGCTGTGGCATCCACGAGCGTTGCCGTGCACCTGTCTGCAAGGCCGATCTCGGCCGCACGGGTGACGAACTTGTCGAGCGCGACTTTTGAGAAGTCCACGTTCTCGGCCAGCCAGCCGCGGCTTGCGAACCAGAGGGCGTTGCGTCCTTCTCCGCCGGCCAGGTCGATCATGGTTCCGGCGGGCAGGCGCTCGAGGTATTCGACGACGAATTCGTTGGGTGCCAGCGACCAGACACTATCGGCTGCTTCGTAGCGTGCATCCCAGTCGTTGCTGTCCATTCGAAGCAGTTTATCGAGCGGTGTTCGCGAGCCGCCGCAGCATCGTCTGGCCTTAGCCAGTCACCCTCTGCAGGAACGTGACAGTGGACTCGAGCGCCGTCTGTGCCCTAGGCATGTCCAGATGGAACTGGTATTCGTGCGGCAGCTCGGGCGTGGTGCTCTTCGGGTAGAACACCGGGGTCACGTCGACCCCGAGGCTGGTGAGGCGGGCGGCGAGCGGCTTCGACTGCGAGTCCGTGAGCGGGTCGCCGTTGCCTCCCGAGATCCAGGTGGTCGGGAACGCGGATGTCACGTCATCGAGTACCCCCATCTGCTGGCCGCCGGGCTCCGCTGACCAGTCCTTCTGCCCGATGTAGGCCCAGAGGGCCGTGCGGAATCCCCAGCCGACGAGTCCCGGAACGTCCGGGATCCCTTTGACGTCGTAGATGCCGCAGTCGAGCACGACCGCACGCAGCTGCTCGGGGGTGAGGCTCGGCTGGATGCCAACCGTCGTCGCGTACTTCGGGCTGGTCACCAGGGAGGCGAGCTGGCTGGTGAGGTTGGCGCCCGCCGAATCCCCCGCGATCACTATGCGGTCCGGGTCGATGTTGTACTTCGCGGCGTTCTTCACCAGGAATCCGAGGGCGTCGTTGAGCTGCTTCAGCGCCGTCGGGTAGGTCGCCTCCGGTGACACCGTGTAGTTGAGCGCGACGGTGGTGAACCCCCGAGCGGCGATGATCTTCACGTACGGGTCGACCTGCTCTTTGCTGCCCGAGATCCACGCTCCCCCGTGAATCCAGACCACCGTCGGCAGTGGGGTGGTTGTGCCGGTCGGCGCGAAGATGTCAAAGGTCGTGTCTTTGCCGTGGGTTCCGTATGAGACATCCAGCTGGCCGGTTACGCCTGTCTTCGGAACGTGTGGCAGCATCTCTGCGGCGGTCTTCTGCCCACCCGACTCGAACAGGGCGCGGATGAGCAGGGATGCCGGCCACGGGCTGAGCACCGACACGACGGTGAATGCCACGCCGAGAACCAGCGCTGCGAGTGGGATGTAGTGGCCGGGCTTCTGGATCCATGGGCGTCGCTCGGTCATGGTGTCAGGTTAGCGAGCCTCCAGCACGTGACGTTGATGGCGCGAACGTTACTGGGCAGCCGGAGCAAGGCGCTCCCGCAAAAAGGCGACAACCCGTTCGCGAGCCTCGAACGCCGGATGCCCTGGCGTCTCCCGAACCTCGTTCGTGAGCACAGAGTGCGCCCCCCGCGCGAAGCCGGCAGCATTGCCGGTGGAGGAGTCGAGCTCGATGACCTCGAAAGCGTCCCCGAGCTTCGCTTTGATCGTCGCAAAGCGTTCGCGCGGCACGCTCGCGTCTTCGCTGAAGCGCAGGCCCAGAGCGCAGACCTCGCCGGCGCTGGCCCGCGCCGCGATGCGATCGAACTCTGCCGGCGACGTGGTCGGGTCGAGGCGGCGCGCCCTGCCGACCGGGAATGGTACTGCCGGTTGGCTCAGCACGCTGGCTGATACCGCGTCATCCACGGCAACGGCCAGGGCGAACCCTCCGGTGAAGCACATACCGATCACGCCGACACCGCCGCCGGTGCGGGAGGCCAGGTCTGAGGCGATCGCGCGAAGGTAGTCGGTGATCGGGCGATGGGCACCCACCGCGAACGCCCGGAACTCGCTCGACACGCAGAGACGCGCGACCGTGCCAAGGATGTATCCGACCGACGCGGACTTGCCAGGCTCACCGAACGGTGACGGCACGACGACGGTGAAACCCTGCTCGACCAGGTGCTCGGCGAGCCCCAGCACCTCGGGCGTGATGCCCGGGATCTCTGGGATCAGCACCACGCCGGGCCCGCTGCCCTTCTCGAAACAGTCGTACGTGATGCCCGCGCCCGTGAAGGGCGCACGCACCCAGCCGGTCAGGTCTGCGGTGGGCGCGGTGTCGGTCATGGGGTCACTGTAGCCCCGGCGCGCTGCCGCTTAGGTGGGTCGGCGCGCCGCTCGCCGCCGAAGGGCAGACAAACGCTGCATTCGGCGCGCCGGAGCAGCCGAAGTCTGCCCTTCGACGCCCGCGGCGCCTAAACCGCGCGGCGGCGGAACACGAACAGCGCGGCGCCGATGAGGACGAGAACGAGAATTCCGATGCCGACCCAGAGCAACCACCAGAGGTTGACGGCGGATGCTGGCTTCGCAACAGGTGCGGCGGCGGGAGGGCTGCTCGGGCTTGCCGACGGCGCCGGAGTAGCTGATGGCGTCGCGGTGGGAGTGGGCGTAGGAGTTGTGACGTCGGCCAGCGCCTCGACAGCTGTGTTCGAGAAGTGCTTCGTAGTCACGGGTTTCGGATCGGGCGACGCGGGTGTGTCGGCGTCAGGCGCCGGGGCATCCGGAGCAGGCGGCGGGGTCACAGAAGGGTCCAGGGCCGTGCAG
>JAODLU010000184.1 GCA_025464125.1 Microbacteriaceae bacterium
TCTTCGGCGAGGAACTCGGCATGGGTGAAAACCCGGCGGCCGGCGACCGCAAGGCCGTGCGCACACCGATGCAGTGGACCAGCGGTGTGAACGGTGGGTTCAGCAACGCTGCTGCGAAGAAACTGCCCTCCCCGGTGGTGATCGGCGGCTTCTCACCCGAGCACGTCAACGTGTCAGACCAGCGCCACGACCCTGACTCGATGCTGCACTTCATGCGCAGGCTGGTGGAGCGATACCGTTCGTCGCCCGAAATGGGGTGGGGCCAGTTCGAAGTGGTGAAGCACGAAGCGAAATCGGTGCTCGTGCACTCGCTTGAAGGCGTCGAAGGCCGCATGGTCGCTCTTCACAATTTCAGCGGAGAGGGCACGACTGTGACTTTCAGGCTGAGAGACGTGACGACTGATGAGGTGCTGGTCGACCTGCTGGTCGACGGCCAGTCCATCGTCATATCGGATGACGGCTCAGCCACCATCGCACTCGATGGCTACGGTTACCGCTGGCTGCGCCTGATTCACCCGGCGGGCAAGCGGCTCGGCTGAGCTGGTCGCGGTGGTGGCCATCAGGAGGCTGGTGCACCAACGCGCTGGCCGACGACCGCGCTCACGCCGTCCTGGCGCATGGAGACGCCATAGAGGGCATCCGCGATCTCCATCGTGCGCTTCTGGTGCGTGATGATGATGAGTTGCGACGTGAGACGAAGGTCTTCGAAGATCGTGAGCAGCCTGCCGAGGTTGGCGTCATCGAGCGCCGCCTCGACCTCGTCCATGATGTAGAACGGGCTGGGGCGCGCCTTGAAGATGGCGATCAGCAGCGCAACTGCCGCGAGGGAACGCTCGCCACCGCTGAGCAGTGACAGTCGCTCGATCTTCTTGCCTGCAGGCTTCACGCTCACCTCGATGCCGGTGGTGAGAAGGTTCTCCGGATCCGTCAGGTGGATGCTGCCCGTGCCGCCCGGGAACAGCACGGGAAACACTTCGTTGAAGGCGACCCTCGTGTCTTCGAAGGCGCTCGCGAAGATGTCCTGCATCTTCTCGTCGATCTCCTCGATGATCGTGAGCAGGTCTTTGCGGGTGGTGGTGAGGTCTGTGAGCTGTTCGGTGAGGAACTTGTGGCGCTGCTCGAGTGCCGCGAACTCCTCGAGGGCAAGTGGATTCACCCTGCCGAGCTGGGCGAGCTTGCGCTCGGCCCGCGCGAGCCGTGCCTCCTGGTCGGCTCTCACGAAGGGGATGCCGGCCGGGGCGTCCGACGGTGAAGCCCCAGGCGCGGCCTCGTCGATCGGGGCGAGCGTCTCCGGCCCATACTCGGCAACGAGCACGTCCTCGACGAGGCCGAGTTCCTCCCCCGCCCGTTCGAGCAGGGTCGAAAGCAACAGCTTCTTCTCATAGACCTGCATCTCGAGTCCGTGAACACTCTCGCTCACTGTCATCAGGCGCTCGCGCAGGTCGTTCTCGTTGCGGCGGAGGCCGGCGAGTTCCTCGTTCTGGGCAGCCCGCTCAGACTCCGCTGACGCGAGGGCAACCCGCGCCTCTGACACCGAACGGTCAACCGAGTCGAGCACCGACGGCAACGCGGTGACTACCGACTGTGCTGCGGTGACCTGCCTGCGACGGATGACGGCGCGTCGCGCACTCTCTTCAGCGGCGGCGCGGTCGGCCTCGAGGCGTCGGCCGAGCTGCTCGGCCCTCAGCTGCTCAGCGCGGACTCTCTCCCGTGCCGTCTCCACCTGCAGGCGCGCTTCGAGTTCGGCCTCGCGGGCGGCATCCAGTTCGGCCAGTACGCCGTCGCGGGCTGCGACGTCGAGGATCGGGCGAGGCGTCGAGGAAACCGTCTCGAGTTCGCGCTGGGCGTTGTCGGCTGCGGCAGTAGCATCCTTCACGGTTTCTTCTGCGAGCGCGATACCGCGCTGGAGGCGCTCTGCCTCGGCCTGGGCTGCCTCGACCTGCACCCGAAGGCGACTGAGCTTCTCTGCGTGGGCGGCCAGGCGGGAGTCGAATTCGCGCAGGGCGCCGAGTGCGCCTGTCGACTGCTCCTTGGCCACGTCGAGCACCGCGCGCTGCTCGGCAAGCGCGAAGCGGGCCCGGTCGATTGCGGAGACCACTTCGCGCAGCTTGTCGTCCGCCGCATCCCTGTCGGCAACGAGTTCGAGGCGGGAGCGTTTGGCGCCTGACCCACCGCGAAGCACATAGCGGCTGAGCACATCGCCCGACTTCGTGATGACCGTGGAATCTGTGCCATCCAGGTGCTTCCAGGCGGCGCGAGCGGCAGCCAGGTCATCGGCAACATACACGCCGCTCAGCAGGCCGAGAACGCCGTCCGGGGCATTCAGCACTGTGGCTGCAGCAACCACACCCGCGACGGGCACAGCTTCGGTGACCGTTGACGCAGAGGCGAGGACGATCTCGACCCGACCGAAATCGTTGCCGCCTGAGTGTTCGATGGCGTCGATGGCTGAAGCCCGGTCGTCTGCGAGCACCGCGTCGGCGAGCGAGCCAAGGGCCGCTGCGATGGCGGCCTCGAAGCCGGGCGTCACCTGCACGTGTTCGGCGACGAGACCGCGGATTCCCTTCAGCCTCGCGCCGACGAGGGCGCTCGAGCCGTCTTTCTGGTCGAGCGCCGACGACAGCGCCGAGGTACGGGCGGCGAGAGCGTCGCGTTCGCGCTCGTGCGCGTGGAGCTCTTCGCGAAGACGATCGATCTCGGCCTCGGCCGCCGCAACAGAGGCCTGGCCGGATTCGTACGCGGCGTCGAGGTCGGTCTCCCCAGCATCGCTGAGTGCGGCCTCCGCCTCGACCCGCACAAACGCTGCCTGTGCCTGCTCGCGGCGTTCGCGTGCTGCGTCGAGAGCGTTTTGCTGGCGAAGCACCTCGCCGCGCACCGCGGCCAGGCGGGTGGACGCCGTCTCAACCTGTCCTGTGAGCTTCGACAGCTCCAGGTCGTGACGTGAGACCAGCGAGCTCTGGTACGCGATCTGTTCGTCTAGCCCGTCGAGGTTGGCGCGCGCAATCGCCGTGGCCTGCTGGGCCTCGTGCCAGGTGGCCTCGACCACGGTCACTGCATCGGTCAGCGCGGCGACCTCCGCAGCGGCATCCGACACCATCTGGCGGGTGACCCCGGGGCCGGCCTCCTGCACATCCGACTGCTGGCCGAGCAGCGCGAGCCGCTGGTTGGCGAGTGTGTACAGGCCGCGAAGTCGCTCCTGCACCGACTCGAGGCCGAAAGCCGTGCGGCGGGCAAGGTCGACGGCGTCGCCGACCTGGGCCTGCTCGATGCGAGCCTCGCGCAGCTTCGCTTGGTCGAGTTGCTCCTGCAGCACTATGCGTTCGGTCTTGCGTTCACTCTCGCTGCGGCTCGAGGTGGTGATGGCCGCGCGCAGGCTGACAACCTCGTCTGCCAGAAGGCGAGCCCTGGCATCCCTCACGATGGAGGCGATGGACTGCGCCTCCTTGGCGATTTCGGCCTGCGCACCGAGGGGCTTCAACTGGCGACGGATCTCACCGGCGAGGTCTGAGAGCCTCGTGAGGTTCGCCTGCATGGCCTCGAGCTTGCGCAGGGTCTTCTCTTTGCGCCTGCGGTGCTTCAGGATGCCAGCTGCCTCTTCGATGAACCCGCGGCGCTCCTCGGGGCTCGCCCGCAGCACCGCGTCAAGCTGTCCCTGGCCGACGATCACGTGCATCTCACGCCCGAGGCCTGAGTCGCTCAGCAACTCCTGTACGTCGAGCAGGCGACAGGTGTCGCCGTTGATCGCATACTCTGAGCCGCCGTTGCGAAACAGCGTGCGGGAGATCGTGACCTCTGCATACTCGATGGGCAGCGCGCCATCTGCGTTGTCGATGGTGAGCACCACCTCGGCCCGACCGAGCGGGCCCTTCGTAGCGGTGCCCGCAAAAATGACGTCTTCCATCTTGCCGCCGCGCAGTGTTTTCGCACCCTGCTCACCCATGACCCAGGCCAGGGCATCCACCACATTGGACTTGCCTGAACCGTTCGGCCCGACAACGCAGGTGACACCCTGCTCGAAAGCAAATGTGGTTGGCTGGGCGAAGGACTTGAAGCCCTTGAGGGTCAGGCTTTTCAGATACACGGCCGGCCCTTTCACTGCACAACATGGTCCAGATTGTCTTGGCCCTACGGTACCGGAGAGTGAAGAAGCCGACGATGAACGACTTCACCATCAGCGAAATCATCGTGCCGGCGAGCATCGATGCGCCGGATGCCGCGGACTTCGTCGCCATGGTCGACCTCGGCAATGCGCTGATGACCGGCACCATCGGCACAGAAGACGACGTCTATGACGCTGCTGAGCAGCTGCAGTGGTGGCAGACCCAGCAGTACATGAAGCGCCGCGGGCTGCTCGCACTGCGCGATGGGCAGCTGCTCGGTTACGCGGTCTGCGAGTGGCACGACGAGCAGGATTCGCCAGCCGCCTGGCTCACTGTCGAAGTCGCCGAGGGTGCCCGAAAGCGCGGCGTCGGTTCAGCGCTGTATGACGGGATCGTGCGAATGGCGCAGGATGCTGGCAAGACCGCCATGCAGCTGTACGTGATGCACAACGCAGACACCTCAGGCGAACGACTGGATTCGCCGACAGGCTTCGGCTCTGTTGCCATCGACGACCCGGGAACGCGATTCCTGCTGGCGAGGAAGTTCGCCTTCATGCAGGTCGAGCGGCTGAGCCGACTCCCACTCCCCGCCGCAAGCAGCGAGTTCCTCGCCACCGCACTGGCCGCAGCAGGCGGCGACTATCGCACCATCACCTGGACCGGTGTCACCCCGGATGAGTGGCTGGGCGACATAGCGGTACTGCGGTCGGCCATGGCCACCGACGCGCCATGGGCGGGCATCCAGCCTGACGAGAGCGACTGGGATGCCGACAGGGTCAAATACCGAGACCAGTCCGAAATCTCGGAGACACGAACCCTCCTGTCGTCTGCAATGCAGCATGTGCCGACCGGCGGACTCGTCGGGTTCACCCAGCTGTCGGTTCCTGTCGAGAAATCCCGATCCGTTTCGCAGTACGACACGCTCGTGCTGCAGGGCCACCGCGGACACAGGCTCGGCATGCTGCTGAAGGCCGCGAACCTCATCGCGCTCGAGGAGTTGTGGCCGGGGCATCCATCGGTCTCCTCGTATAACGCGGAGGAGAACCGACCGATGCTCTCGGTGAATGAGCAGCTCGGGTTCGTGCCGATCGGGTATGTGGGCTGCTGGCGGCTGGACCTGCCCTCGCCGCCCGCCGGGCTCTAGCTGCCTGCAGGCGCCTTAGCTGGCTGCTGGCGCCTTCGCTGGCGTGCAGTCCTTCCAGGCGTCGCTCGCCTGCACCGCCTTCGCGAACGACTCGACCTTGTCGCCATAGCCGCCTGCCAGCGCCTTGTCGGCGATCGCGTCGGCCTGCTTCACCTTGTCGGCCTTCGGCGCTGCACGCAGGGTTTTGAGATCAGCCTTGAGGTTGTCTGGCAGCGGGCGCACACCCTCGCCCTTGTGGTCGGCGAGCCATTTTGCCTTGGTCTCGGCAGCCGACCCGTAGCCGCCGGCCAGCGCTTTGGCCTTGATGCTTTTCGCTTCGGCACGCCTGTCAGGTCCAGCATCCATCGCCTTCAGTTTCTTCAGGTCGGCTCGAAGTGCCTTCGGAACATGAAGCCAGGCCGACACCAGGTGCTGGCCGAAAGTGCAGGTCGTTGCGCTCGCGGTGGCCGCGGTGGTCTCGCCAAGGGGCGCTGCGCTGGCGGCCAGCGTGCCGGTGCCGAGCACCATGGCCAAACCCGCGATCGCTGCGAGGCCGACCGCCACGCGACGGCTCGAACCTGTTGACGTGCGTGTCGATGATGTGTGTGCCATATCTTGTCTCCCTCTCATAACTGCCGCTCGTGCGGCCATGAAAGACGATTGCAGCAGCCGATGCGACGGATGTTCGGCGCATGTTCGGGCAATGTAAACGCTGTCCGACATGACGTGACCCGCTCCCGCCGCACACCAGAATGGACCCATGCCGGAGGCCCGCGGACTGATCGTCGTCGTCGAGGATGAGCGCGCGATCGCAGACCTCCAGCGGCTCTACCTGACCGAGGCCGGTTTCGGCGTTCACGTCGAGCGCAACGGGGATGCAGGGCTCGCCGCCATTCGCAGGTTGCGACCGGTCGCGGTGGTGCTCGACGTCGGTTTGCCCGGCATCGATGGCATCGAACTCTGTCGCAGGATGCGCGAGGCGGGCGACTGGACGCCGGTGATCTTCGTGACAGCGCGCGACGACGAGATCGACCGGATCCTCGGGCTCGAACTCGGGGCTGACGACTACCTCACCAAGCCGTTCTCGCCGCGCGAACTGGTTGCACGCCTGAAGACGATCCTGCGCAGGTACGCGGGAGCGGGGGCCGCTGCGCCGGTCACTGTCGGCACCGTCGTACTGGATGCCACGCAGCGGAGAGTTGAGGCATCCGGTCGGATCATCTCTCTCACCAGCACCGAGTTCGACCTGCTGGCGAAGCTGATGAGCTCGCCGGGGCAGGTATTCACCAGGGAGCAGCTCTTGTCTTCGGTCTGGGGCCAGGCCGACTACGGACTCGGCCGAACAGTTGACGTGCACGTCGCACAGTTGCGGGCGAAGCTCGGCGACGACAGCCCGATCGTGACCTCGCGCGGCGTCGGATACTCGGTGGCCAGGTCGTGAGCGGGTGGTTCGGGTCACTGCGCGGGCGCATCACCCTCGTGACCGTGAGTGTCGCCGTGCTTGCGGTGCTCGTGACGGGACTCATCTCGCTGCAGCTGGTGCGATCCTCGACGGTCGGCGAGGCGAAGCAGCAGCTCTCATCGCAGGCGACCCTGCTCGCCAGGGTGCCCGGCGCGACGGCGGCAGAACTTACCGATCGGCTCTCCCTCGCCCTCGGCGATACCGAAGTCGCAGTCGTTTCGGCTGACGGCTCGATTTCGGGGCCCGCCGCGAAGTATGTCGGCCCCGCGATGGTGCGCAGGCTTCTCGCCGATCGTCCCCTCTCCGTGGTCGTGCGCAAATTCGGCACCCCAACCCTGATCGAGGCACGACCTGCCAGGGGCGGTGGGGCGGTGGTGCTCATCCGCAGCGAAGACAGCCTGGAACAGGCGACGCACGGCTCGGCGCAGCGCATCCTGTGGGCACTCGCCATCGGCATCGTGGTCGCGATCGTCGCGGGCGCGCTGCTCGGCAGGTGGCTTGGACGACCCCTCGTCACGACAGCGGCCACCGCCCGACGCATGGCTGCTGGCGAACGCGGCCTCCCGCTCACCGCACACAGGCCGACCGAGATCGCGGATGTCGCTGACGCCCTCGCCACCCTCGACGAAGCCCTCACCACGTCAGAGGGGCGCCAGCGGGAGTTTCTGCTTTCCATCTCCCACGAACTGCGCACCCCGCTTACCGCCCTGCGCGGCTACGGCGAGGCACTGGCCGACGGCCTGATCGGCGAGCACGACACCGCAGCAGTCGGCGCGACCCTCGTGGCGGAGACCGAGAGGCTCGATCGCTTCGTGGCAGACCTGCTCGAACTGGCCAGGCTCGAGGCTGACGACTTCGTCATCCACACCCAGCAGTTCTCCGCCTCCGTGCTGCTGGTGCAGGTGCAGAACGCATGGCAGGGACGCTGCACGACCCTCGGAGTCACGATCGAGATCGCTGGCGACGCTGTGTTCACGACCGACGAACAGCGGTTGCGGCAGGTGCTGGACGGGCTGGTCGAGAATGCGCTGCGCGTGAGCCCCGCAGGGTCGACCGTGACGGTCACGGCAGCACCCGGCCGGGTCGTCGTGGAAGACCATGGCCCGGGACTCGCGGCCAGCGACCTCGACGTGGCCTTCGATCGCGGCATCCTGAATGCGAGGTATGCGAACGCGCGACCCGTGGGCACCGGTCTCGGCCTGTCCATAGCGGCGAGGCTCGTGTCGCGCCTCGGGGGAACGATCACGGCCGCGAGCGACCCCGGCGGAGGGGCACGGTTCACGGTCTCGCTACCCTGACCCCCCTCGCGCCCCCTCCCACGCGCACGCGCCATCCCACACTGGCGAGTCGTCGAATATGATTCTCCAGCGCGAGGTTTGGCACCAATTTCGACGACTCGCGCGTTCGGAGACAACTACGGGCTGGTGGCGGGAACGCGCATGCGCTGGCAGAAGCTGCAGAAGTGCGAGTTGCGGTTCATGAACGACTCCCGCACAAGCGGTCGGCCGCAGCGGGGGCACGGTTTGCCCTGTTGCCCGTACGCGTTCAGCGAGTGCGAGAAGTAGCCTGACGCGCCGTTCACGTTCACGTACTGCGCGTCGAAGCTCGTTCCGCCCTCCCCTAGCGCCCGAACCAACACCAGGCGCACCTCGGCGAGCAGCGTCTTCGCGCGCGCACGGCCCAGGGTGTTGGTGGGCTCGTCGAAATGCATGCGCGCCGCCCATAGCGACTCGTCGGCGTAGATGTTTCCTATGCCGCTGATGAGCCCCTGGTCGAGCAGTGCCCGCTTGATGCCCGTGCGGCGCTTCGCCAGGGCTGCGAAGAAACCCGAGTCCGAGAACGCAGGGTCGAGCGGATCGCGGGCGATGTGCGCAACCTGGGCCGGCACGAGTGCCGCATCCGATCCGAGGCCCGCCGGCAGGCCATCGGCAGTCGGAACCAGGTCGTCGATGGCCATTGAACCGAAGATGCGCTGGTCGACGAAGTCCATGCGAACTGCCCCGTGCTGCGGATGCTCCAGCCCGAAGGTGATGCGCAGCAACCCGTCGTTCGGCGCTCCCACCGCCCGCAGTAGCACCTGCCCGCTCATGCCGAGGTGCACCACGAGCGCCTCCGATTCACCGGCGGGACTGTCGGCCAGCGGCAGCCAGAGAAATTTGCCGCGACGCACTGCGCCGAGGATGCCGCGACCCGTGAGTCGCGCGACGAAGTCCTCAGACGGGCCGGAGTGACGTCGAAGCGAGCGCTGCTCGAGCACCGTGACCGAGCTGATCGTCGCGCCGGTGACGGCTGGCTCGAGGCCCGCCCGCACGACCTCTACCTCGGGAAGCTCTGGCACTACGGTTTGGCGGAGAGCGTGGTCCAGGCGTCGAGAGCCGCAGCTATTTCCGCCTGCTTCTTGCTGGTTCCCTCGCCATCGGCAAGACGATCGCCGCCGACGAACACGACAGCGTGGAAGCGCTTCGAGTGGTCGGGGCCGCTGTCGGTCACCGCGTAGTTGGGCAGCCCACGGCCAAGGCGCGCCGCGAGTTCCTGCAGGCTGGTCTTCGGGTCCATGGCCGCCCCGAAGCGATCCGGGTCGTCGAGCAGCGGCCCTACGAGGCGCAGGACCAGGGTGGTCGCGGCATCCGCTCCTGCATCGAGGTATGCGGCGCCTATGACTGCTTCGACCGTGTCAGCCAGAATCGAGGACTTGTCTCGACCACCGGTGAGTTCTTCACCGCGACCGAGACGGATGTGGCGGCCGAGGTCGATGCGACGACCGACCTCTGCGAGGGCAACCGAACTGACCACGCTGGCCCGCCGTTTGGCGAGTTCGCCCTCATCGAGATCGGGGTTCTCGGTGTACAGCTTGACTGTTACGGCCTGGCCGAGGATCGAGTCGCCGAGAAACTCGAGGCGCTCGTTGTGTGCCAGTCCGCCGTGCTCGTACGCGTACGAACGGTGTGTGAGGGCAAGCTCGAGAAGCTCCGGGCTGATAGGAACAGCCAGGAACTTCTCAAGGTCAACCCGCGTGGCACTAGTGCCTGGCATCGTTGCCCCCATTTGTCGTGGCGCTGAGTTGCAGCGCCGTGACGGCTTTAGACGTCTGCGACCTTACGGCCCTTGTACTCCATGTACAGGGGGGCGCCGGTCGAGTCTTCGACTACCTTCGCGCGGTGCGGCAGGCTGTAGACAACCTTGCCGGCCTCGATGGTCTTGACGAGCGTGGGAGGGGTTGCCTTCCACTGCGCGCGGCGAGCACGGGTGCTCGCACGCGACATCTTGCGCTTCGGTACTGCCATGACTAACTCTCTTCTTCGTCTGCTTGGTCTAAATCTGCGATGGCTGAATCTGCACTGCCGTGTATATCTGCACTGCCATCTAAATCTGTGGTGGTGAGGCTTTCCAGCGATGCCAGCCCGCCGAGCGCAGCCCACCGTGGATCGATGGCGTTCTCATGCTTGTGACCCGGATTGTCGAGCAGCCGCACCCCACACTGCGGGCACAAGCCTGTGCAATCTTCTTGACAGACCGGTTGGAACGGAAGTGACAGCACCACCGCGTCCCTGGTTACGGGTTCGAGGTCAATAGTGTCCTCGTGTACCTCGTATTCAAAAGCTTCGTCATGAGAATACGCGAAAAGCTCCTGGATTTCGACCTGCACCGGCTCTTCGATGTCGATGAGACAGCGCACACACTCCCCGGAGGCGGTGCCGTCGACGTCGACGCTCACCAGGATGCCGTCGTGCAGCGACTCCATCCGAAGGTCGAGACGCAGCTCGCTGCCGGCTTTCACACCGATCACAGCGTTGCCAAAACCTTCGGGAACAACGATGTCGACGGCCTTGTCACGCATCTCGCCTGGGCGGTGCATGAGGTCGAACACGTCGATCGTGTACGGGGTTTTGGTCACGTGAGGCACCCAGAGAGCTTACCGGCAGAAAGCGCCGACAGGGCCAGGCCCAGCGAAGCTGTAGCCCGGCCCACAGCCTCAGAACGACAGCAGACCAGGAGCCGAACGGCTCAGTGGAACAGGATCGTGCGCGAGGCCACTTTCCAGTTTCCCTCGCTGTAGACGAACTCGTCCGTGTAGTTTCCGACGCCAACGATGACCGGCGAGGTCGTGTTGGTCTTGGCCATGATCAGGGCGTAGGCCTCTGAGAGCGCTGTGCCGTCTTCCCTGACCTGCACGACCACAGTCGTCACGAGGTGGCGGAGGTTGCTGCCAGGTCCCTGGGTGCCTCCTGCACGGCGCGCGGCGACGCCTGCATAGATGTCTGCACTGCCCGAGCGGCTCTCGGCTGATCCGGCAGCAGGATTGCTGACCGACCACTCAGCGTCTTCGGTGAAGAGGGTCATGTACCTGGCCTCGACCTCCTCATTGGGGCAGGTGTCGGCGAGGTACGCCAACTTGGCAACGACCTCCCGGATCTGGACGATCGATTCGGTGGTTGATGGGTTGGTCACAGGATGCTCCTCGGTTTCGACAGTGAAACTCAGCGCGAACCACTCAGGTTCGTGCCCACGCCGACGATAGCCGATGCCGCGATTGCCTGTCGACCGCAGCACCGGATTACGGCCTCGGGTCAGAGCGCCTCGATCGCCTCGAATGCCTCGTCGTAGATCACGAGTGCCCGTGCCACTTCATCCGGGGTAACCACGCACGGTGGCGCGACGTGCACACGGTTGTCCTGGATGAACGGAAGCAGCCCGCGCGACATCAGTTCGCTCTTCAGGATTGCCATCACCCCGCCGGACAGCGGCTGCTTCGTCTGCCTGTCGTCCACGAGGTCGAGCGCCCAGAAGACTCCGCGCCCGCGAACCTCGCCGATGACCTGGTGCCTGGCGGCGAGCGCGGCAAGTCCCGGGGCCAGGTGGTCCGTGCCGATCATCTGCGCGTTCTGCACGATGCTTTCCGCGTCCATTGCATCGATGGCGGCCACGATCGATGCCATGGCGAGCGGATGCCCTGAATAGGTGAGCCCGCCGGGAAAAACGACGTCATCGAACTCGCTCGCGATCGACTCGGAGATGATCACGCCGCCAGCGGGGACATAGCCGGAGTTGACGCCCTTCGCGAAGGTGATCAGGTCTGGGGTCCAGTTGCCCTCCGCCTTGGAGAAGCCCTGCCAGGCGAACCACTCGCCGGTGCGGCCGAAGCCGGACATCACCTCGTCGAAGATCAAGAGGATGCCGTACTTGTCTGCCAGCGCGCGCACGCCGGCGAGGTAACCGGGCGGCGGCACGAGCACGCCAGCTGTGCCGGGAAGACCCTCGAGCAGGATCGCCGCTATAGACGACTGCCCCTCAGACTGGATCGTGCGTTCCAGGTGCTGCAACGCGCGCTCGCACTCTTCTTCAACGCTGGTCGACCAAAACTCCGACCGGTATGCGAACGGCCCGAAGAAGTGCACGTGACCGCGGGAGTATTCGTTCGGGATGCGTCGCCAGTCGCCGGTCGCAACGATCGCCGCCCCCGTGTTGCCGTGATACGAACGGTACTGGCTCAGGATCGTGTCCCGCCCGGTCACTATGCGAGCCATCCGCATGGCGTTCTCGTTGGCATCCGCACCACCATTGGTGAAGAACACTTTGCTGAATGGGCGCCCCGCTTTGGAGAGAATGCGCTTGGCTGCTTCACCCCTGGCGAGGTTCGCATGGGCCGGGGCCACCATCGTGAGTGTGTCGGCCTGCTCCTTGATAGCCGCGATAACCGCAGGATGCTGGTGCCCGATGTTCATGTTCACGAGCTGGCTCGAGAAGTCGAGGTAGTGCTTGCCGTCGTAGTCCCAGACCTCGCAGCCGAGCGCCCCTGCGATGACGAACGGCTTCAGTGCTCCCTGGGCTGACCACGAATGGAAGACATGCGCCCTGTCGAGGTCGTATGCGCGGGTGCCGTCTGCCGGGTCGATGGTGGTGCTCATGCTTGTAATCCTTTGTGAAGGCGATGCATTTGGTGAAGGTGCGGGGGCCGACTGCGCGACCCCCGCACCTGTGAAGCTGGTGTTACTTGCCGCCCTCCTTGAGGGTGACGGTCAGCGGCTTGAAGCCGGCGCCCATGACGTCGACCCCTTCCGACTTCAGTTCCGCGAGGGCCTTCTTCACGTACGTGTTGGAGTACGCGGTCTTCGGCGGATCCTTGGTGATGATGGTCGAGCCTGTGTCGTTCTTGGTGCCGAGTGCGATCTTCACCGTGTTGTCCCACGCGCTCGACTGGATGATGCCGACGCCGTCAGTCGACGGCCAGAGCAGCTTGTTGACCTCGTTGGTCATCCACAGCTGGTGGCTGGTGCCGAGCGTCGAGCCGGCCTTCGTGACGATGTCTGCAGCTTTCTCGGGGTTGTCGCGAACGTAGACCCAGCCCTTGATCGACGCCTTGATGAACTTCGTCGTCTCGGCCTGGTAGTCCTTGTCGCTCGAGAGCTTGCCTGCGTCGGCCCAGATCGCGTCCTGCAGCATCGCCGTGCCGGCATCGTTCCAGTTGATGACGTTCAGGTCATCGGCGGTGTACAGCTTGCCTGTGGCCGGGTTGATCGTCTCGAGCACCTGTGCGTACTCGTTGTATGTCATCGCCTGCGCTGCGTCGATGTCTCCTGCGAGGAAGCCCTTCATGTCGAAGGCCTGCTGCACGAGGCTGATGCCCTTAGTGGTGTCGATGCCCGACTTCTGCATGCCGGCAAAGAGTTCCCACTCATTGCCGAAGCCCCAGCTGCCAACCTTCTTGCCAGCGAGGTCTGCGGGCTTCGTGATGTTCTTGTTCTTGAAGGAGATCTGCGTGGTTCCGCTGCGCTCGTAGATCTGCGCGACATCGGTGACATTGATGCCCTGCTCGATCGAACCGAGCACCTTGGGAACCCAGGAGATTGCGTAGTCCGCGTCGCCGTCGGCTACCGACTTGATCGGAACCGTGTCGGTTCCCGCCTCCTTGATGGTGACATCCAGGCCCTCGTCCTTGTAGTACCCCTGCTCGACCGCTGCGTAGTAGCCGGCGAACTGCGCCTGGGCCACCCACTGCAGCTGCAGGGTGACGGGGGTGAGCTCCTGGGTCTTGCTGCCGCCGCTGTCGCTGCTACTGCTGCTGCAGCCGCTCAGGACCAGGGCGCTGGCTGCTGCCACCGCACCTGCGGTCACGAAAATGCGTTTGCTGTGCTTCATTGGTGCTTCCTCCTTTGGTGCTGTCGGGGATTGCTGGTTCGACCATGGCGCGCGACCCGGTCGGGTCGAACGCCAACGGACGTCAGTTCGGAGATGGGGTATGCCTCGTCGCAAATTTCTCCAGGGCCAGGGTGATGCAGTAAAAAACGAGTCCGAGCAGGATGGCGCCGAGCACGAATGCGTAGGCGAGCGCGTAATTGCTGTAGGCCGCTGCCGAGGTGATCGACCTGCCGAGCCCATCCGCCGGTCCACCGAAGTACTCGGCGATGAGCGCCGAAATGAC
>JAODLU010000194.1 GCA_025464125.1 Microbacteriaceae bacterium
CTCTGCGGCATGCTCTTCGTAACCAGCTCGCCCCAGAATTTGGTGCGCACGGGCCCGGTGCCAGACACCTGCCCGGCAAGCTGTTTCACGAGATCCGATCCCGCGGTTCCGAGCATCATGGTCATGACCAGGGTGCGTGCGCGTTCCGGATCCTCGACCGCGATGCCGTGCACTTCGGTCACGGACTGGGCGAACAGTGCGCTCGCCTCCAGAAAGCCCGCAGTCTCAGCGCTGGACAGGGCGAGCGAAATGCCGACACCCACTGCAGGAAGCACGGCACTTGCGCCAACTGCCGCTCCGCCAGCGGTGACCGCAGTGAGGTAGTGGCGCTCGAGAATCTTCACGACCTGCTCGGGGGTGGCGTGAGGATTGCGGCGACGGATACCCCTGACATGCGCGAGCACGAGGGGGCGCTGAACCGAAAGCAGCTTCTCGAGGCCCTTCTCGACCTGCCTCGGGGGTGGCGGCGTGGAGCCAGGCAGCTGGCCGGGAACTACGCTGCTCACGGCGCCACTCCGTATTCAGAGTTGTATCGGTTGAGCACATCCATGATGGGGCCGTCGAGCACCAGTTTGCCCTTATCGAGATACAGGCCGCGGGTGCAAAACCGCTTCAGGTCTTTCTCACTGTGAGACACGATAAACAACGTACGCCCACCCGCGAGCAGTTCTTCGATGCGGCGATAACACTTCTCGCGGAATGCCTTGTCGCCTACGGCAAGCACCTCATCGACGAGGATGATCGGCTCCTCGAGTCTCGAAATGACAGCAAATGCGATGCGCACCTTCATGCCGCTCGACAGGTGTTTGTACGGGGTGTCGAGAAAATCCCCGATCTCGGCGAACTCGATAATCTCGCCGAAGCGGGAGTCGATCTCAGCCTTCTTCATGCCGTGCAGGCCAGCAGTCAGGTAGACGTTGTCGCGCACGGTGAGGTCATTGACGAACCCACCTGTGATCTCGATCAGTGGAGCGACACCGGATGCCACGTGAACGCTGCCCTCGTCAGGCAGCACCACTTCAGCCACGAGCTTCAGCAGCGTTGACTTGCCCTGGCCGTTGCGCCCGACGACCCCGATGGCTTCGCCCGGCTGCACCGAGAAGCTGACGTTGCGCAATGCCCAGAACTCGTTTGGGCGGGTGCGTCGCGACCTGCCAGCGAACAGGTCCTTGAAGCTCCTGCTGGACCGGCGGTTGCGTTTGAAGCGGATGCCGGCATCCGTCACCGTGATCACGGCCGCCACTGGCTCGGCCACTAGATCTCCTTCAGCACTGTGCTGATGGTGCGACGGAATACCAGAAGGCCGATGAGCAGGATCAGCGCTGACATGACGACGCTGACCGCGACGTCGAACCAGCGGAGTTCGGTCGGAAAGAACGCAGCCCTGTAGAGCGAGAAGATGCCGGAGAGCGGGTTGAACGCACCCCAGAACTGGAAGCCTCTGGGCAAGTCGGCGAGCCCGTAGATGATGGGGGAGGCGTAAAAGAGAAAGCGCAGCACCAGCTTCACCGCCCGCTCGAGGTCGCGGAAGAAAACGACGAGGGGCGCGACGATAAGTGCCACGCCGAGTGTGAGCACCGCCTGGATGACGATTGCCAGAGGGAACAGGAAAGCCCCCCACTGGAGGTGGGCCGGCGTGGGCGTGGCGAACGATATGAGCACGAAAATGATGAGCACCGGGATGCTCGCCAGAAACTCCAGGCCCTTCGACAGCACAAGGCGGGCTACCCAGATCGTGCGCGGGATCTTGGTGGAGCGAATGAGTTTCGCCTCTTTGGTGAAGGCTCGCGTCGCATCCGAGATCGTTCCGTTGAACCATGTCCACGGCAGGAGCCCGGCGAGCAGGAACACCACGTACGGTTCATGCCCGGCGCCGCGATGAAAGATCTGGGTAAAGACGAACCAGTAGATCGACGCCATGACCAGCGGGTCGAGGATCGACCAGAAGTAGCCGAGAAACGAGGTGGAGTAACGAACCTTCAGGTCACGCGTGGTGAGAAGCCATAGCGAGTGCCGGTAGCGGGCAAAGCCTGAGCGCTCCTGGCGAGGGTGCACCACTGCAGTCACGGGCCGGCGGTCCTTCGATCGTGCACCCCCGTGCTGCGCCGCGAAAGCAGGATCAGACGAAGAGGTTCGCCCGCTCCAGGTCTTCCGCGAAGTCGATCTCTACGGCGTAGAGGTCGGAGATGTCTACCGGCTCAAATCGTAGCTTGTCCTGCTCGATGGCCAGCTCAATGCCGCGCTCGAAGTAGTCCTGGTCGCCGACGCGCCCGAGCTGGCGAAGAAGCGCAGCCTTGTCATTCTTCGACACGTAGTTGATGCCGACGGCCTCGCCGAGGCCGCCCTTGACGGTCTTGGAGAGCTCGTTGATGAAGCCCTCAGCGTCGACCGTGTACTTGACTTCCTCGTCGGAGACCTTCGATGTGTTGATCGAGATGAACGACTGGTCGCGATCGACCATGGCGGAAGCACGCACGAGGGCTTCTGGATCGAAGACGACGTCTCCGTTCATCCACAGCACGCCACCGTTCGAGGATGCCCGTAATGCGCGCATCAGGCTCTTGGAGGTGTTGGTCTGGTCGTACTGCTCGTTGTAGACAAAGTTGGCGTCGGGGAATGCCTCGATGATGTGCTCGAGCTTGTAGCCGACAACGATCGTGACCGAAGCGTCTTTGCCGAAGGCCTGGTGGATGTTGTCGAACTGCTGCTGCATGATCGTGCGACCGTCAGAGAGTTCGGTGAGGGGCTTCGGGAGGGTGCGACCGAGACGACTTCCCATGCCTGCGGCCAGGATCACGATCTGCGTGGTCAATGCATGCTCCCTCACGTTGCTCCTCTTAGTTTCGGTCATTAGCCCGGGGCCTGTTCACCCGGCGTTCATCTTCAACGTGCGGTATTCACTTTACTCTCAGGTACCCCAAAGGCGGCAGAGTCGCCCTGGGGATGTTCTCATTTCGTGACCGAACCCCCAGCCATCCCACAGGAGGCTGGAGGGCCGGGTACGGTTGACCCGTGGATCCAGAACCCGAGGGCACGCCTGCTGCCAGGCGCACGACGCCCTCCCGTACATCACCGGCGCGCAGCACCCCTGTGAAGGCTCCGGCGCCGCGCACCCCGGCGAAATCTTCGGCGTCGAATCCCGTCGCCAACACGACCCAGCAGCGGCCGACGACCCCACGCAAACCGCGGGCGACAACGGCAGGACCCGCAGCGGCATCGAAGGCTGCAGCTGAGACGAAGCCTGCGACCGCGCCGAAAACTCCGGCGAAGCCAGCGCCGACAAAATCTGCGGCTACGACGAAGTCCGCTGCGACCACCAGGTCCGTCGCGACGACCAAGCCTGCTGCGACGACCAAGTCTGCCGCGACGGCCAAGCCTGCTGCGACGACCAAGCCTGCGAGGACGAAGCCTGCAGCGATCACGAAACCTGCAGCACCCACGAAGCCCGCGGCACCGACCACGGTTCCGGCAGCGATC
>JAODLU010000195.1 GCA_025464125.1 Microbacteriaceae bacterium
GACGCTTCGTAGCAACCCAGGGTGCCAATGTGATCGGGCGCATGATTCCGTTCGGGATCGGTGCAGTGATTGGTGGAACAGGCAACCATCTGCTCGGTCGCAAAGTCGTGAGCAGTTCGCGTGAGGCTTTCGGGCCGGCCCCGACCACCTTCCCCCTGATTCTCGAACCTGCGATCCGTGTGCCGAGAGACTCGACCCCGCTGATGTCGAGGCCAGTGATCGCGAAGCCGCTCAAGGCCGTTGGAGACCTCAGCAAGCGCATTCCGCGCCCAACCCTCGGGCGCAAGCCGAAAGACTGACACACGCACTTCTCCGAGGCAGTTCCCGGCGCGCTTGGCGCTGCACAGGTGCCGGACGACAGTCGGACGCGATGGCTAGCTTTTCGACGTGCCCCACTTTGCTGACAGTTCATATCCCGTGCCCTTCCACCTCGAACGGGACGCCGGGCCCCGCCGTTATCGGCTCACTAACACCGGGGATGAAGCGCTCGATGGAGTCTCGCTCAGCCTGCTCGGCGCTGGCCTCATGCCGGCGAGCGCGCCTTCGACCCTGCAGCCGGGCGATGGGCTCGAGGTGAGCATCTCAGCCCGCGACCTTGCCAGGAGCACCGTGCTGATAGTGCGCTGGTTTCGCCCGGGAGGGGACGAATACCTCTGGCGGGTGAGCTTCTAGCGAGACTGGCGCTCGCGCCGTTCCCTGATGAAATCCGCCGCGGTGAACGCCTGGATCTTGCGCGGCAGTGACGCGGCGCCGAGACCCTGCACCAGCACCGCCGGGTCTATGCCGAGCACTGCGGCGATGCGCACGAGAGTGATGAAGTTCGGGTTGCCGAGGCCCCGCTCGATCTTGCCGTAATTCGAGACGTTCATGCCTGCCAGGTTTGCGATCTCCTCCTGGCTGAGGGCGAGCCTCGTGCGTCGATCCTTCACACGCTCGCCGAGCACGCGACTGGCATCGGAGAGGGGGACAGGCATACCTCATTGCTACTTGCCTCGTGAGACAACGACCAGATGGCCTGGCACCCGGGCATATATGCCCTACAAGCTAATCGTCGTCATCGTCGCTAGCATCGCGGTTGCGATCCATGCTCTTGACGTCGGCTGCGTGCACCACCGACTGGCGCTGCCATTCGGTGGTGAGGTGGTCCACCGCAGCGTGGAAGCGACGGGTCGCCTCGCCCTGGGTTGTGTCGCCGAAGTGGCGATCCACCCAGAACTCCAGGTGCTGCTGCGCTTCCGCGCTGTGCTGCACCCGATCCAGCACGGCGGCTATGTCGGCGGAATCCGCCGCATCCAGCCATTCAGCGTCACCGAGAAATCCTGTCAGGTCGATCTCGGCTTTCGCGGAGACGGGACGGGTGACGAGCAGCGGTTTGCCCGTGGCCAGCCGGTCATAGACCATGGCCGAGATGTCGGCGATCGCGACATCCGCCGCTACGAGCTGCCAGCCGAGTTCCTGTCCGGTGTCGATCACGTGCTGGGCAGTCGGATCAGCCGCATTAGCCGCGCGCATCGAGGCGAAGATTGCCTCGTTCGCCCGCTTGAAGTCAGGGTCGATCACTCCGCTTCGTGGATGCGGGCGGTAGATCAAGCGGTGCTGCCCGGTGGCAAGAAGCGCGGCAACAAGGGCGACACCATGTGTGGCGACAGACCCGTAGGCCGCGGCTTCGCGGTCACCCTCCCAGGTAGGCGAATAGAGCACGACGATGCGCGAATCCGGCGTATACGGAAGCGCGCCGGCGAAGTGGTCTGCCTGTGGGCGACCGATCATGATGGTGCGATTCTCGATGTCGTAGTCCCAGAGCTTGCGGCGAAGCCGGTCGCGAGCGGCCTCCCCCGCAACAAAGCTGTAGTCGTACGCCTTGAACTGGTTGGTGGTCATATACATCTTGTCGCTCTCACCATGATTGATGAAAACGTGCCACATGCGCCCGTAACGGAACATCTGGAAGTTCTTCGCATTCTGGTTGACGTAGAGCACGATTTTCGGGTCCTGGTGGTCTAAGAGGTCCTCGATCTCGATCACGGTTCGCAGATAGAGAACGGGCACCGGCGACTCGTCGAGGAGGGCCAAAGCTGTGCCGGGCGAGCGGGACAGGATGGCGACGGAAGTGGTCTTGGCTAGTTCGGCAAGTGGTGCGTACCACTGCCTCACCTGGTAAAGGTTGACCTTCGAGTCTGCGAAGTAGAGCACAACGTCGAGGGTGCCGGGCCTGGGATGTGCCAGCTCTTTTGACCGCTTCGCGACCTGCCCACGTTCCCCACGGGAGACGAGAAGGTTGCGCACGATCCTGAAGGCGGTCTGGACGTCCTGTGTGATGGGCACCCCTCGATTAAAGCAGGGCGCGCCTGAGCGAACGGCGGTGCGCAGCAGACCGTTACCCGACTGAGGCCGCTGCTATGCTCCGAACGTGCTGGGGTTCAACTTTGCGAGGGGTAATGTTCGCAAGTTGCTTGTACTCCCCATCTACGCCATCGGAGCCCTTGTAACGCTCGCGGTGCCGAGAGCTCCGATGCAGTGGGTCTTCGGGTCTGGCCCAGGAGTCGGAGAGGGCGCGCTCGAGCTGTATCGGCTGGCCGCCGACCGGGATCCATCGCTCTCGCTCACCTGGCTGGCGAAAGACGACCACGACCGCGCCACCGCAACAGCGCTCGGCATACCCGCGGTGCTGAAGTCGAGCCCGCGAGGATTCTGGCTCACCGTGCGTGCCAGGGTGATCGTCGTAACCCACGGCTTCGGCGACGCGAACAGGTTCGGCACACGCGGCGCCTTCATCGCGCAGCTCTGGCACGGCGTGCCCCTCAAACTGATCCAGCTCGACTCCCCCGCCACCATGCGGCTCGGTATTCCGGGTGAGTGGCGCCTTCGCGAGCCGCTGCGCAGGTTCTACCGGCGGGGCTTCAAGGCGATCGGCCTGTTCCCCGCTGCATCGGAGCTCGTGGCCGCACGCCTTCGCACGGCCTTCGGGCTCAGCGAAGAGACAGTGGTCGTGACCGGTGACCCCCGCGACGATGTGCTCAGCCGCGGCACCGCCGAGGAGCGGAGGGCGGTGGCGCGAGCCGCGCTTGCCGAGCACATCGGGCAGCTGCCGGACCGCGTCATCCTCTATGCCCCGACCTGGCGTGACGGTGAAACCGATCCCGGTGCACCAACGGCTGCCGAATGGGGGTCGATAGCTGCGTACCTGCAGGCCAGCGACACGGTGATGGTCGTGCGTCCGCATCACATTGGAGTCGGGGATTACCGAGCGGGAGTGGATGCCTCGGCCCGCATCCGACTGCTGGGCTCCGACATCCAGACGGACGCCACGCCCCTGCTGCCCGCGATCGACGTGCTGGTCACCGACTATTCGTCGATCGCATACGACTTCTCACTGACTGGCGGAACCATCCTCTTTCTCGCCCTCGATGAGGAGGCGTACACGAACTCGCGGGGGCTGTATGAGCCGTACCGCGAGTTCAGCGGCGGTCGCGGGGTGCGCAGCTGGGAGGCGCTGCTGGGGCAACTGCGGCGCGTCGACGACGATCCCGAGTGGGCAGCCCTGCTCGCAGGGCACGCAAGAACTTTAGGCGAGCGTCACTTCGCATTCACCGATGGCGGCAATACTGGGAGGGTGTACGCCGAGGTGCTGAAGAAGCTTGGTGGGAACCGATGACCACCGCCGACATCGTTCTCAGCGTGCCCACCATCGACGTCATCGACTTGGACTTCGGTGTCTCCCCGGCCCTGCTTTTCGAAGGTGCAGGAAAGCCCCCGACCGAGCTGGCCCTGCGTGGTTCCCGGCAGGAGCTTGCGGCAGAGATACTTTCGAGAGGTTCGCGCTGGCAGGCACGCCTGCCCCTGCTTTCGTCCCGATGGCTCGGCCCTCTTCTGGCTCCTCGCTCGGGAAGCTACGAACTGGTCATTGGCCAGGCGCCGGTCGCCCTGGCCTACGGTGTTGAGCTGCCAGCCCCGCAGCTCATCCTGGGCGTGACTCGCATTTCCTTCGCCGCAGCCGGCGACTCGCTTGTCATCACTTTCGAGGCTCCCCTCACAGATCGTGAGCGCGGGGCCCTGCAGCAGGCAGCTCTTGAATCCGACTATCGCGCGGCGCGCTACGAGCCGATCAACGGTGTCTTCTTTGAAAGCTTTTATGGGCGGAACGCATCGTGCAACCCGCTCGCCATCGATCGCGCGCTTGCTCGCCTGCGGCCGGATGTAGCCCGCTACTGGAGTGTGTCCGACGCGTCGGTGCAGGTACCGGACGGTTCGGTCGCGCTGATCGAGGGCAGCGCCGAGTGGTGGCGCATCCGCGGAT
>JAODLU010000218.1 GCA_025464125.1 Microbacteriaceae bacterium
CGGGCGCAGCAGGCATCCCATTCACCCTGTCAACACTCGGAACCACATCGATCGAGAACGTGAAGGCCGCGAACCCTGACGGCCGAAACTGGTTTCAGCTCTACGTGATGCGCCAGCGCGAAATCTCGTTCGGCCTGGTCGAGCGCGCGGCCGCCGCAGGGTTCGACACGCTCATGTTCACCGTCGACACTCCGGTGGCGGGGGCACGACTGCGCGACAAACGCAACGGCTTCTCGATTCCCCCCCAACTGACCGCAGGCACGATCCTGAACGCCATCCCCCGCCCGTGGTGGTGGTGGGACTTTTTGACCACGCCCCCGCTCGAGTTCGCGTCATTGTCGACAACCGGTGGCACGGTCGGCGAGCTTCTCGACTCGGCCATGGACCCCTCGATCAACTTCAACGACCTGAAGACGATCCGCGACATGTGGCCCGGCAAACTGGTAATCAAAGGCGTGCAGAACCTCGAGGACTCCAAGCGGCTGGCCGAGCTCGGTGTCGACGGCATCCTGCTGTCCAACCACGGCGGGCGCCAACTCGACAGGGCGCCCATCCCGTTCCACCTACTGCCTGAGGTCGTGCGCGAAGTCGGTAAGGACACGGAGGTGATGGTCGACACCGGCATCATGAACGGCGCCGACATCGTCGCCTCGATCGCCATGGGCGCCAAGTTCACCCTCATCGGCCGCGCCTACCTCTACGGCCTCATGGCCGGCGGACGTGCCGGGGTCGACCGCGCGATCGAGATCCTCAGCGACCAGGTTGTGCGCACCATGAAGCTGCTCGAGGTGGCGTCGATCGAGGAGCTCACCCCAGCCCACGTGACGCAACTGCAGCGACTGGCGCCGCGCGCTCGCTGACCCCGGCAACCCGATGGCACCCGCTACGCTGTCGGGCGTGACCTCCAGCAGCCCCGATGCGAACCCGTTCCAGTACCTCCAGCGCAACGCTGAGCAAAATCCGAACGGGGTATTCGTAAGGTCCGTCGACCAGGTGATAACCAACGGCGAGGCACTGGTGCGGGTCAAGAAGATCGCGCTCGAAATGCGTCGTCTCGGCGTGAAGCCCGGGCACATTGTGGCTCTCGAACTGCCGGACATGCTTGCCATGCTCTTCACTTTCGCCATCCTGCACGAGGCCGCGATCAGCACAGTGCTGCCGGATGGCTATGTTGCCGATGGCATATTCCAGGTCGACTGGATCTTCTCTCGCAAGACCCCTTCCCCGCAACGCGGCGCGACAGTCGTCCCAGTCGACCAGAAGTTTCTCCAGCACGTCGAGGAGAACCCGTATGGCATCAGCCAGCGGGAGGAGCCGGTCGGCGTCGTGCGCATCCTGTTCTCCAGCGGCACGACCGGGGCTCCGAACGCGATTCCCAGCCATGCGTCGTCGCTCGCTCTCTACCAGGATGCCTTCGACACCTGGCTGGAGGGCGATCCCTTCCTCGTTCTCATGGACTTCGGCACCCCATGGGGGTTCAGCGTCTTCTACTTCAGCGTGATCGCCGGGCGACCGTACCTCTCCGTCGGACGAGCGAAGCCAGACGCGATCATCAAGATGATCATCCAGAATTCAGTGACGTCGCTGAAGGGTTCGCCAGCGCAGATCGCCAGCGTGGTCGACGAGGCCGAACGCCAGGGAATCACCGTGCCCAGTGTCGAGTCAGTGCATGTCGGAGGCACGGTGATGCCGCCGGGAGTGGCGGACCGCATGCGCGCCGCAGCCGAAGGTTGCACGATCTACAGCATGTATGGGTCGACCGAGGCGAAGATCACCTCGATCAAGGTGTACGACCGCGACGATCCATACAACGCAGGCCGCCCTCTGCCGACGGCGACGATCGAGATCGTCGACGAGAATGACGAAGTAGTTCCGATCGGCACGCCGGGCCGCGTCCGACAGAAAAGCCCGTCCATGTCGCACGAGTACCTCGGCAACCCCAGTGCAACCCGCCAGGCATTCCGCAACGGGTGGTTCTATCCGGGAGACCTGGGATTGCTGCGCCCGGACAGCGGACTCACCCTTACCGGGCGCGAATCGGAGACCCTGAACGCTGGCGGCGTCAAGATCGATCCGAACCGGCTCGATCACTTCGCGATGCGCAACCCGAAGGTGAAGGATGCCTGCGCCTTCGAGTACCAGGTCGCCTCGGGCATGACGCAGATCGGCATGGCACTGGTCACCGATGAAGACATCGATATCCAGCAGGTGATCACGGAACTGAAGGCAGAGTTCTTCGGGGCCTCGCCGAAGCTGGTCGCCCGGGTCGATGAGATCCCGCGCGGCCGCTCAGGCAAGCCGCTGCGTCGCATCCTCGCGGAACGCTACAGCGAGATCTGAGGCGGCTGAGACTTCAGGGCTCAGGCCCGCAAAGTTCAGCCCTGCGAAGTTCAGCCCTCCGAAGTTCAGCCCTGCGCGCGGCGCCTGCGGCTGGCAAATACGACGAGACCAGCACCAGCGATCAGTGCCGTGACGCCGATCGGCAGCAATGCGGGGTCCGGCGCTCCACCGGTCGCGGCGAGGGCCAGGGACCAGCTGGCGAAGTAGGTGGTCGTGGCGTTCACGGGAGCCGAGAAATCAGCCCGGGTGGTGAGTGACGCGTCAGTGAACCAGCCGAGGAACTCGACGCCGGCCGCCGTGGGATCCGCTGGCTGGGTACCCGGGGTGCCCGCGACGAGCGTCTCGCTGGCGGGCGCGACTCCATGACCGTTGGCGGAAAAGTTCAGCGTGATCGGCGCAGCCGTGTAGCGAACGACGACGACGCCGGCCGCACCGGCGCGAAGGTTATCGGGATCGGCCACGTTGATGCCGCCACCGCCACCGCCACCGTTCACACGGGGAGCGACGAGTGCAGTGCCAGTGTCATCGGTCGGGCCGCCTGCTGCACAACCGGGGATGCCCTGCACGCCGAGCTGGCTGGCGGCGCCACCGCCGCCATAGCAGGTGGTGTCAGTGTGGAACAGTGACGCGGGGTCGGTCGCGACGTCGGAGACGACGATGCCGTCACCACCGTTTGCGCCGCTTGCGTCGGTCGCGCCACCGCCGCCGCCGTTGCCGCCTTCATTGAAGAACGATCCAGAACGCCCGCTTCCGCTGACGCCGCCAGCGATCTCATTCGAATCGCCACCCGAACCAACAGTGTGGGGTGCGGTAACTCCGTCGGTGACAGATCCGGTGTCTGCGTGGTTGGCAACAGTGATGTTCAGCTGGGAGCCGGTCGTGCCGCTGAAGTCGACAACCTGAACGTCGCCGCCTCCACCGGCGCCTGCGTAGCCGTTCGAATTCGGCTCAGTGGTTGTGGAGTCTTCGCTACCGTCGCCACCGGCGCCGACAAGCAGCACCTCGAGCTTGGTCATCGTTGGCTCAACCGTGAACGTCGGCGAGCCCGTGGTGAAGACCTGCTCGCACACGCCAGCTGAGATGAGGTCTCCCTCTGGCCCGCATGCATCGGATGCGACGGCGTTCGCGGGTACTGCCCCCATGAAAAGAGTGGAAACGCCGACTGTGGCAACGGCAGCAAGGGCGGTCGAGGTGCGGCGGACGGCGGGCTTCATGTGATCTCCAACAGGCGGGTCAGCGACTCCGCGGCGCTTCATCGACGGGTGGCGATAGACGGAGGCGAAGCCAGTATGGCAGAAAGCGGCCATTTTCACCCCGCATTTTCACCTCCCGATTGCCCGGCACGGCGGCGGGTGATGCCTGCGATGGAGAGCGCAGTGAGCAGTGCAGCGACCAGCGCAATGAGCACCACGACCATCGCTACGCCGATTCCGGGCGCCGCCAGCGGAAGCAGCAGCACGACTGCCGTCGCCGCCGCAATGGGAACCGGATGCGTTACCACCACGTCGACTATAGGCACGTGCAGCACGAACAGGAGCACGAAAAAAACCGCGACCGGCACGGCGAGCGCATACCCGGCCAGCACCTGGGCGATCTCGGAATGGCCAGTGCCCGCCTCGACAGCTACCTCGAGGGCTGCCCCGATGGCTGCAGTTGCCGCGAAGAGGAAGTAGTGGCCGTACCCCCAGATGAAAGACCGGTCACGATGGTTGACGAGACCCTCGCCGGCCGGCTGCAGGAAGTAGAGCCACCAGAGTGCGAACAGCAGCACGAGCCCCGCAACGGCGATCACGACCAGCGGCAGGCTGACCCCGTCTTCCGTTACCGAGCCCTGCACCGCGACTATCGCGGCCGACACCGATTCACCGAGAAGGATGATTGTGAACAGCCCGTAGCGCTCGGCGATGTGGTGCGGGTGCCACGATGTGGAGCCTGTGCGTTCCGCCCAGATCGGCACTGAGACATCCAGCAGGGCGAGCACGATGAAGCTCCAGACGCCGAGCTCCGGTGGCAGCAGCAGGCGAAGCACCCAGCCCACCTGCACGAGCGTGATGCCCGCGGCGTAACGGAACGCGGTAGTGCGACCATCGGGGTTCTCGATGCCCGCGCGAATCCACTGGGCCACCAGGCCGATGCGCATGACCAGGTACCCGAGGGTGACGCCGAGATACTGCTGGTCGGCGAATGCGGCAGGCACCCCGGCGGCGAGCACCAGGACTCCCGCCATCTGCACCATGGTCAGGATGCGGTAGAAGACGTCATCCGTGTCGTACGCGGAGGCGAACCAGGTGAAGTTCATCCAGGCCCACCAGATCGCGAAGAACACCATCAGGTATGCACCAAGACCGGCTTCGAGCACGTGCCCGCCGGTCACGCTGTGGGCGAGCTGCGACGCCACCTGCGCGACGGCCACCACAAACGTCAAATCGAAGAGCAACTCGAGCGGGCTCGATACGCGGTGCTGCTCGTCGGCGTCACGGCCAGACATGCGGGTGCGCACGCGAAAACTGGGCAGGTGGGGCATGGGCTCAGCCTAGGAGAGGGTGATCAGCCGCATCTCGCCACTACTGAAGCTCCCATGGGATCTCGCCCACGATGGTTATCGGTTGTTCCGGCGGTGAACCGAACGGAATGGGCGACGTCATCGGACCAGAGTAGATGCGGCCGACCGGCGGCGGTTCGGTCTCGCCGGTCACGGACGCCATGGCAGGATCCGGCAACATCATGGACCGGTCCCAGACGGTGCTGCCGCCGACCCAGACCATGCCACCAGGCGCCCGCCTGGTGGAGATGCGCGAGCCCCTGCCCTGGTGTATGTCGAGGTCCCGGTCGAGCATCGCGGTGATCGCGACCGCCGCCGCTCCAGTGGCCTCATCCTCCGCGATGCCCATGGCGGGAGCGAACATCCTCGAGCGCAGGATTCCCGCGCCCTCGTCGATCCAGGCATACGCGTAGTGGTGGGCGCTCCCGGCGAAGTCGGCGGGGTTGAGGTCGTCTATGCGCGCGGCGGTGGCGAGAGGCATCCACTCGAACTGCGGCGCCCATGCGGCTTTGCCCGCGATCCACGTGAGGTGCGAGTCGTACTCGACGGCAACATCACCCGCCTTCTCGTAGAGCAGCTCAACCGGGGTGCCCTGCTCACCGAGCCAGTAGGCGGCCCCGACACTCGGATGCCCGGCAAATGGCATTTCGGTCACCGGAGTGAATATGCGAACGTTGGCCCTGCCGCCCTCGGGCTGCTCGACGAAGACTGTCTCGCTGAAGTTCAGTTCAGCCGCGATGGACTGTTCGCGGCCATGAGATGCGGGCCCCGAACGCACAACTCCCAGTTCATTACCGAAGTTGCCGTGCTCATCGGTAAACACGCGCAGCACGTCTACATGCAGGTCCATTGGCCCATTCTGCCGCGCAGCGGCTCGATTTTTCGCGGGCCAATCAAGTTCGAGCGGCCTGCGCGCCTACCGGGCCGCGCAGGCCCGCAACTCAGCGGGTGGGGGCGGAAATCAGCCCCGCAACTCCTGCAGCACTGCGGCGAGCTGTTCAACGGCCCAGTCCAGGTCTTCGGCTGAGACGACAAGCGGTGGCGCGAGACGGATGGTCGACCCGTGCGTGTCTTTCGCGAGCACGCCGCGCACCATCAGCAGTTCGCACACCTCGCGCCCGGTCGCCAGGGACGGATCGATGTCGATTCCTGCCCACAGCCCCGCGCCGCGTACCTCGAGAACACCCTGCCCGACGAGAGCGTTGAGTGCGGCGTGAAGTCGTGCTCCCAGCGTGCGCGACCGCTCCTGGTATTCGCCCGTCGACAGCAGCGCGATGACTTCGCGGGCTACTGCAGCAGCGAGCGGGTTGCCGCCGAAGGTCGACCCGTGCTCGCCGTAGCCGAGCACTCCGAGGATGTCTGCGTTGCCGACAACCGCCGAGACCGGAACGATTCCGCCCCCGAGTGCCTTGCCCAGGAGATAAAGGTCTGGCACGACTCCTGCGTTGTCGCACTGGAAGGTGGCGCCGGTGCGACCGAGGCCCGACTGGATCTCGTCAGCGATGAAGAGAACGTTGAGGCGCGCAGTGATCTCGCGCACTGCCGGAAGGTAGGACGCCGGCGGCACGACGATGCCAGCCTCACCCTGGATGGGCTCGATCAGCACGGCGACGGTGTTGTCATCGATGGCGGCTTCGAGCGCTGCGGCGTCGCCGTACGGCACCGAGCGGAACCCCGGCGTGAAGGGGCCGAAGCCCTCCCGGGCGACCGGGTCATCCGAGAAGCTGATGATCGTCGTCGTGCGCCCGTGAAAGTTGCCGTCGGCCACCACGATGTTCGCCATGCCAGCGGGTACGCCCTTCACGCGGTAGCCCCACGCGCGCGCGAGCTTGATGCCGGATTCCACAGCTTCGGCTCCCGTGTTCATCGGAATGACCATGTCTTTGCCGGCCAACTTGGCGAGGGCCTCGACGAACGGCCCGAGCTGGTCGTTGTGGAACGCGCGGCTGGTCAGCGTCACGCGATCCAGCTGGGCTTTGGCCGCGGCAACGAGTCGCGGATGCCCGTGCCCGAAGTTCACCGCAGAGTAGGCCGCGAGGCAGTCCAGGTAGCGTTTGCCGTCGACATCTGTCACCCATGCGCCATCGGCCGTCGCGACCACCACCTCGAGTGGGTGATAGGTGTGCGCGATGTGCGCGTTCTCCGAGGCGATGAGCTGGTCGGCCGTGTTCATGCCGACCATCAGCGTCGCAATTCCAGCGTGCAGCACTTCACGCCGCCGCCGCCGCGAAGAAGTTCAGACAGGTCGACGCCGATCGGGTTGTAGCCGCGCTCCCGCAGCTGGCGCTCGAAATCCTTCGCACGAGATGCGATCACCACGTTGTACCCGTCACTGAAACTGTTGAGGCCGAGCACTGCTGCGTCCTCTTCGGTTGCGATCAGGGCATCCGGGAACAGGCGCTGCAAGGTGGCGTTTCCCTGGTCGGTGAAGGCACTCGGCAGGTAGGCGATGTTGGTGGCGTCGAGCACGGCAATGGCGGTGTCGAGGTGGTAAAAACTCGGGTTCACGAGCTCGAGCGTCACAACTTGACGACCGTAGATCGCGGCGACCTCGGCGTGGCTGTTGGAGGCGCTGCGGAATCCGGTGCCAGCGAGGATGACGCCGCCAACCAGCAGGAAGTCGCCCTCACCCTCGTTGATGTTCTCGGGCACTCGCACGTCGAAGTCCTGGGCACGGAACCAGTCCATGTATGCGGGGCCCTCTGGCTGCCTCTGCTCGTAGGTGAAGCTCGCGCCGTAGGCGACGTTGTCGATCACGAAGCCGCCGTTCGCCGCGTAGACCATGTCTGGCAGGCCGTCGATCGGGTCGACCAGCTGCACGTCGAAACCGAGGCCGACATAAGTGTCGTACAGCGTCTGCCACTGGCGCACCGCGAGAGAGGTGTCGGTGGGCTGTTCGGGATGCATCCACGGGTTGATGCGGTAGTCGACAGTGAAGAAGTCGGGGCGACACATGAGCACGGTGCGGGTGATCGCGGTGCGTGGTGTGGTGATTTCGCTGGCTGACAGTGTGGTGGGCATCGTGGGCTCCTGGTTGATCTTCTGGCGGTGAAGCCAGTCTTTCACGCAGATATTCCAAATTTCTCGGCGTTCTGCGCTCGAATTCGTTGCTAAAGCCCCCGTCGCGCAATAATCGAGCATGGATGATCTGGATCGACGTTTGATCGACCTGCTCAGGCACAATTCGCGCGCAGGCTATGGCGACCTCGGCGACGCGATCGGCCTCAGTGCCTCAGCAGTGAAACGGCGCGTCGACAAGCTCGTTGCCGACCGGGTAATACAGGGATTCACGATCCAGGTCGATCCAGCCGTCGACGGTCTCGACACGGAGGCGTACGTCGAGCTCTTCTGCCGCGGAACGGTTGCGCCAGACGACCTGAGGCGCATCCTCTCCGCCATTCCCGAGGTGGTGGATGCCGGCACCATCACCGGCACCGCGGACGCCCTCGTGCACATGCGCTCGCGTGACATACCCTCGCTCGAGCGCGCGCTGGAACGACTGCGGCTGGCGCCGAACGTCGACCACACACGCAGCGCGATTGTGCTGTCGAACCTGGTGCGGCGCGGGCGCGACTAGCGCGGCTCGAGGCGGGTGGGCGCGTTGAGCGGAGTTTGCTGCGCGGTGCGGGCCGCGGCCTGCGCAACCGGGCGC
>JAODLU010000314.1 GCA_025464125.1 Microbacteriaceae bacterium
CGTCATGCCGCTGTGGTTCTTGAACGCGTCGAGGATCGGCGGCCCCACGAAGGTCAGCAGCTCCGACGGCGTTGGGATCGGCCTGCCGAGTTGTGCGTAGGTCCAGGCGAGCGACGCGGTGATACCCGGCGCGGAATCGACGATGGTGCCGTCCAGGTCGAACAGGATGCACGTCCACGTCGGGTTCACCCGCCCAAGCCTAAGAGACTCGGGTGAACACTCACGCCATGGCTAGAACAGCCGAGAGCCGCTATCGTCCATGCCGCGCATCGCGTCGTAGTCGAGCAGCAGGCAGCGGATGCCGCGATCCTCAGCCAGCGTGCGTGCCTGTGGCTTGATCTCCTGTGCCGCGAAAACGCCCGTGACCGGGGCCAGGTGCGGGTCCCGGTTCATCAGTTCGAGGTAGCGGGTGAGTTGCTCGACGCCGTCGATGTCGCCGCGACGTTTGATCTCGACAGCGACCGATGCGCCCGAAGCATCCCTGGCAAGAATGTCTACCGGGCCGATCGCGGTCATATATTCCCGCCGCACGAGTTCGAAGCCTTCGCCGAGAAGCTCGACCTGCGCGGCCAGGAGCTTTTGCAGGTCGGCTTCGACGCCATCCTTCTGCAGGCCCGGGTCGATGCCCAACTCATGCGAGCTGTCGTGCAGGATCTCGTGGATGGAGATGACGAGCAGGTCAGCGGTCTTGGCCTGGCTCACCTTCCAGGTTTCGGTGACGCCAGCCTCGAACTGCAGTTCGTCGGGCTCCATCACGGCGAAGGTGCACGGCGGGCTCATCCAGTTGAGCGGTTTGTAGCTGAGCGAGTCTGAATGCACGAGCACGCTGCCGTCGGCCTTCACCAGGAGGAGGCGGGTGGCGAGGGGCAGGTGAGCGCTGAGCCGGCCGGCGTAGTCGACCGAACAGCGGGCTATGACTAGTCGCACGTCAGTCGGCGGTCCGGGCGAGGACCTCGCGGAGGTGGTCGACAGTCAGCGCTGCCCACGGGCCGCCTGGATTGATCACGAGGCCGAAGTATGGTTCCTCCATCGCCTCGCGCATGATCTCTTTCGCGGCGCGGGCAGCGAACGAATCACCGACGTTGAGGGCGCTCACTTCGGGGCCGGAGGTGAAGGCGAGCAGCACCGCCTGGCCATCGGCATTCACCGAACTGCGGATGCGCACCGGCTCGTCACCGACCACACCGTCTTCCGGCACGGAGTCGGTGTCGACAGCGAGAAGCAGCGGGCCGTTCTCGGTGAGCGCGGTCATCACAGCAGTTGTTCGGGCATCCGGATCTACAATCTCGAGCGCAGCCTTGACGGAGTCGTTGCGCTCGCCGGCGAGAGCGAATGACGCGTCGCGGCTCGAGATCGCACAGGTGGGGCCGGCCGGATCAATGTAGATCCAGCCGTAGCGCTCGGTGGTGGCGAGGTGCAGCGCGGCTGCAGCGGGCTGCACGATCGACTGCACTTCACTGGGGTTATCGGGATGCATCTTCAGGATCTGCTCCTGCGAAGTGAACGCGAAGAGCGCAGGCGCGTCATCAGGACCCGTGCCTCCGGCGAACTGCAGCATCGAGCCCGCCGGGAAGCTCACCCCTCCGTCAGGCGCGATTGTCGGGCGGTCCGAACCGGTCGCGTCAAGCAGCAGCTGCCCCTGCAAAGTGGCACGCACCACATCCAGGTAGCTGGCCTGGTTCGGCGAATCGGCGAATGCCGCGATGGCATCGCGGAGACTCGAATTATCGACCGGGACAAATCCGCCGGTCGGCACTGGCTGGCCGCTGGTCATCAGACGAGCCTAGCGATCGGCTGCTGCGACTGGCTTCGCCGCCCCGGACGCGACACCCGCCACAGCGACGAGCACGAGCACGAGCAGCAAGGCACGAAGGAGGCCGAAATGCTCGCCAAGGAATCCGATGGATGGGGGTCCGACGAGAAATGCAAAGTATCCGATCGTCGCGACTGCGCTGACCCGTGCGGCAGCGGTTCGCGGGTCATCTGCCGCAGCCGACATCGCGACAGGGAACCCGAGCGATGCCCCGAGGCCCCAAAGCACTACCCCGACGATCACGAGCCATCCCACGCTTGCGAAGATGAAGAGCAGGAGGCCCGCCACTGCCAGCACCGCCGTCGCGCGAAGCACCGGCACGCGCCCGAACCGGTCGAGCAACTTCACCCCCGCCAGGCGGCCGATGGTCATTGCCGTCACGAATATGCCGAACACCAGCGCCCCTGTCGCATTGGCAACACTGTGGCCGTCCACCATCGACAGGGCGAGCCAGTCATTTGCCGAGCCCTCGGCGAACGCCATTCCGAGCGCGATCAGCCCGATCAGTATGGTGCGCGGGTCGCGCCAGATCGACAATCGACTGCGCCAGGTGCTTGCGGGCGCATCCGCCAGCTCCTGTCCGACATCCGGCTGGAGAAAGCGTGTGGCAATAAACGCGCCGAGTGCGAAGATCACGCCGATGATGCCGAGGTGCAGGGCGATCGGCACCTTCAGGAGTTCGGCCAGCGCACCGAGACCTGCACCGATCATCGTGCCGAAGCTGAAGAAGGCGTGGAAGACCGGCATCACCGATCGTGTGAGGGCGCGCTCGTTCGCGGCCCCTGAGACGTTCATCGCCACGTCGCAGATGCTGAAAGCGACGCCGAACAGTGCGAGCCCGGCGAACACCGGCGCGAAGCCGCCGCCGAGGGTTGCCGCGAGCCCGGCGCCGATATAACCGACAGCGCCGATGCCCATGACCGCACGTATCGTGCGCTCGGTGCCGAACCTTGCGATCACATGGCTGGAGGAGAGCAGTCCGAGAATCGAACCGATCGCGATGCCGAAGAGGATGAGTCCGACCTGGGCTGGCGACGCGTGCAGCAGGTCACGGAGGGCCGGCACTCGTGAAACGAGGCTCGCCATGCCGAGACCGCAAAGGCCGAAGATCGCGAACAGTGCATTGCGCCAGGCGGTGACCCGGGTGGTGGAAGGCATCGGATCAGTGTGCCACGAGCGCGTCAGCCCTGTCCGTGCACCGAGTAGGTCTGCTCGGTGATCGTGCGCAGGGTCTGCCGGGTGGTCTCGAGCGCTGATGCGCTCACGGTGCCAAATCGCGCTTCGTGGCTCAGTTCCGCCGCTGCCCACAGGCGTTCCTGGATAGCCCGGCCCGCCGCGGTGATCTCCAGCAGGGGCGAGGTCTTGTGGTCGGGGTTGTCGACGAATTCGATCATCCCGGTTTTCACCATTTCGTTCGCTACCTTTTGCACTGCCTGGCGGCTGAGACCGATGCGGCGGGCGGCGCGTGCGACCGTGACTCCGGGGTCGATGAGTGCATCGAGCAGATGCCACTGGGTGAGAGTGATGCCTTCTGCGTTGGCAATCTCATCGCCGGACATCCTGAGGGCGCCCGCAGCCTCGTAGATGTCTGCAATGAGGGTGGAGATGTCGTCCATCACGATCGGTTCGCCTTTCCCTATTGACAACTAGTTGTCGTAATGTAAACATTCTACCAGACTGGAATCCAGTCGACACCTTACTCACACTCGGAGACACACAATGACAACCACCATCGAGCCCATCCAGCAGCAGCCAGAGGCGGCACTGAAGCACAAGCGTTCATTCATCGGGGGCGTGCTGCCCTTCATCGGCGTCATCCTGTTCGTGATCGTGACCGCGCGGCAGTTCGCCGCCGGTGCCGACGCCAACTGGGGTCCCGTCGTAGTCGCAAACGCGGTCGTTTATTTGATCGGTTACGCAGGCGTCGGTGCCGGCATCTCGCATATCTTCTTCGGCAAGCGCATCTCGAAGACGATCGGCTTCGCCAAGAGCCCGTACGAGCTCGAGGTTGGGTTCGCCGACCTGGCCTTCGGTATCGTCGCGTTGATGGCCTCGAGCTTCTCACCTGAGTTCTCTCTCGCGATCATCCTCGTGAGCTCGATCTTCAGGGTCGGCTGCGGCATCGGCCACATCCGCTCGATGATCCAGGAACGCAACTTCGCGCCGAACAACACGTCGATCCTGTTCGTGAACTTCGTGGTGCCAGCGTTCCTGCTTTTCGCTTACTTCACCTGGATGTAAACCAGAGCCAGGATCAGCGGCCGGAACGGCAAGCTCGTGCCGGGCCGTTCGCGCAGTGCGGGAGACTGGTGAGGTGAGACTCACAGTGCTCGGGGCCTCGACCCCATACCCGAGACCGGATGCCCCATGCTCCGGTTATCTCGTGCAGCATGGCCGCACGAGCGTCTGGGTGGACGCAGGCACCGGCACCCTCGCCGAGCTGCAACGGCATGTTTCGCTGGACTCCCTCGACGCGATCTGGATTTCGCACGCCCACGCCGACCACTCAGCCGACCTGCTTACCGCGTACTACGCGCTGCGCTTCTCCGAGCTGGCACCAGCCGGGCCTGTGCCGCTCATCGTGCCGCCGAACCTGGTTGACCGCCTGGTCACTTTTCTGGGTCCTGGGGCCGTGAAGACCCTGCCGAAAGTGTTCGATATCACGCAGATGGGCGGCTTCGGCGAGCTCGTCATCGGCGACCTGGCACTCGAGTGGGGCCCGGTCGACCACGGCATGCCGGCGTATGCGTTGCGAATCACGGGGGGCGGGGCATCCGTCGCGTATTCGGGCGACACCGCGCCATGCGGGAGCCTGGTGGAACTCGCTGCGGGGGCGACCCTGCTGCTCTGCGAAGCCGGTTACGACGTTGCGCCTCCGAGCAACGGCGTGGTGCACTGCACCCCCGAAGACGCAGCACGCATCGCGACGACGGCTGGCGCGCACCGCCTTCTGCTGACCCACGTCGACGCAGGCATTGCGGACGCCGCCGGCCGAGCCGCGAAGTCCTTCGCTGGCAGCGTTGGCATTGCAATTCCCGGGCAGGTCATCAGCCTCGCTTAACTAAGCTTTGAACCATGAGCGCCGACACCTCCCTGCCCTCCGGAATCGCAGCCGATGAGCTCGACCCGACAGTTCGCCCGCAGGACGACCTGTTCCGCCATGTGAATGGCAAATGGATCGACCGCACAGAGATTCCGTCAGACAAGGCGCGCTACGGCTCCTTCTACCTGCTCGCGGAGGAGGCCGAGAAGGCCGTGCGGGACATCATCGTCGAAGCGCAAAGCGGCGCCCCCGGCACTGAGGAGCGCAAGTTCGGCGACCTCTACGCCAGCTACCTCGACGAGGCGCGCATCAACGAACTGGGTGCCGCGCCGCTCGCACCGGCGCTCGCCGAGGTCGATGCCATCAGTGACATCCCCTCCTTCCTGCAGGCACTCGGCAGGCTCGAGCGCCAGGGCGTCAGCG
>JAODLU010000312.1 GCA_025464125.1 Microbacteriaceae bacterium
GCCGAGATCGTTGGTGCCGATGAGAAGCACGATCTCATCGGGATCTATGGCGACCACCTCGTCGAGCCTGGCCAGTACGTCATCGGTCGTGCTGCCGCCGACGCCCAGGTTCTGCACTTGCTGCCCGGGAAACCAGGCCTCCCAGTCGCCATCGGCTGTGATGCTGTCGCCGAGAAAAACTACCCTGTCTCCAGTCATTGTGTGACCTCTCATGGTTGCGTTCGCGAACAAACGCTCCTCCATGATTACCCTGAGTGCTGGGAATTACCAGCACGCGCCACCGTTTCCGCCCTGCTTTTGGCGATCCAGGTGCCGAGATGTGACGGTGTGTCAGTGATTATTCCGTCGATCCCGAGCCCCTGCGCCCGCTTCCACAGCGTCGAAGTGTCGAGCGTGTACAGCACGAGCTGCAGGCCGGCTTTGTGCATCCGAGCCACTACCGAGGGATGCTTTTTCACTGAGGCTTCGCTGGTCACGATAGCGATCGCTCCGACAGACTTCGCCAGGATCACAGGCTTCCAGGGCAGGGTGTGCCGGATGATGACCCGCGGGAAGGCCGGCGCCACGTCCCACAGGTTTTCGAGGGTCAGCCGGTCGAAACTGGCCATCACGACCCGGTCCTGCACTCCGTAGTGGTAGATGAGATCGGTGACTATGCGCACCTGTTGGGGCGTCCACCAGCCCTTGAGTTCGAGCATCGCTTTTTTGGTCGAGTCGCTGAACAACTGGAGAAACGAATCGAGCGTCGGGATGCGCGTGCCGGCGAATGCCGGGGAGAAGAAGCTGCCTGCGTCAAGGCGCTGCAGCTGGGCCAGTGTGAGCTCGGCGACACGGCCCGTGCCGTTAGTGGTGCGATCGACTGTCGAATCATGGATCAGCACGGGAACGTTGTCCGACGAGAGCTGGATATCGGTCTCGAGAAACTCGACCTCGCTGGCCATCGCCAGCCTGAACGCCGGCAGGGTGTTCTCCGGGGCGAGTTCCTGGTCACCGCGATGGCTGGCCACGAACGCGGCCTGTCCGGGCGCCCGCAGCGAGCCGAGCATGTTGCTCGCGTACACGCGGGTCGCATCCGGAACCAGCAGCAGGATCGCGACAAGTCCGAGCGTGAGGCAGGCGGCGATGAGTCCGCGCAGCCGTGGGTGAGCTGTCGCCATTGACGAGCCATTCCTGCGGGTGAGCTAAGGGCAAACGGGTCGCAACGTTGCGGCCACCGCACAGACTACCGCGCTCGTTACCCTTCCGTTACGTTGACGCTTACCCCTTTTCGCGGGACGCCTGCACTACCGCGGTCTGCGTGATTTTGTTCGCCATACCGTTGAAGATCGCGCCATGGAACGGCAGGATGCTGAACCAGTACAGTCGACCGGCGAGCCCCATAGGGAAGAAGATCGCCCTCTGCCGGTAGTCGGATCCACCGTCGTCTGCGGCGGTCACGCCGAGCTCGAGCCAGGCAGCCCCCGGCACTTTCATCTCGGCGCGAAGCCGAAGGAAGCGACCGCGCTCCACTTTCTCGACTCTCCAGAAGTCGAGCGCGTCGCCGGCGTTCAGCCTGCTGGGATGACGCCGGCCTCGGCGAAGGCCGACACCGCCAACGATCTTGTCTGCCCAGCCGCGCAGCGCCCATGCAAGCGGGAAGGAATACCAGCCGTTGTCTCCGCCGATACCCTCGATCACCGTCCAGACCTCAGCCGGAGGCGCCGTCGTGTGGCGTTGCTTCAGGTCGGTGAACACCGTGTGGCCCGTCCACTCGGGGTCGCTCGGCAGCAGGTCGCTCGGGGCTCCCTGCACTGCGGAATCCTGCCAGCTGGTCTCCACCTCGCCGGCCCTCATCTTGTCGAGGGCAAGTCGCACCGACCGGCGGTACCCGGTCAGGCCGCCGTCCGGTTTCGGTATGTAATCGTCGATATCGTGCTCGTGCACGACGCAGTCGTACTGCAGTGACGCGATGATCGGCACGGCGAGCGATCGGGGAATGGGGGTCACCAGGTTGACCCACTGCGAGGCCAGCCATGGCGTGAGCACGGGCAGCGACGCGATGGGGCGCTGCCTTAGTCCGGCTTCCAGCGCGTAACCGTTCATCATCTGGCCGTAGCGCAGCACATCGGGGCCACCGATGTCGAAGGTGCGGTTGACGGCATCCGGCAGCTCGGCAGAGGCAATGAGGTAGTAGAGCACGTCGCGAATCGCGATCGGCTGGATGAAGTTGCGCACCCACCTGGGTGCTGGCATGTACGGCAGCACATCGGTCAGGTGGCGGATCATCTCGAACGATGTGGACCCCGAGCCGATGACGACTCCAGCCTGCAGCGCTGCAGTCGGCACACCCGAGTCGAGCAGGATGCGGCCGACCTCTGCCCGCGAGCGCAGGTGGGGCGAGAGCTTGCCATCCGGGTGCAGGCCGCCGAGATAGACGATGCGCCGGATGCCCGCAGCCTTCGCCGCGCCGGCCACGTTTGTGGCTGCCGCCCGCTCCGCGCTTTCGAACTCGCCTTTGGCCCCCATCGAGTGCACGAGGTAGTAGAGCACCTCGATACCCTCGAATGCCGTTGGCAGTGTCGAAGGGTTCGCAAGGTCGCCTTTCACTACCTCGACGCGATCGGCCCACGGCACCTCGCTGAGCCGTGCAGGGTCCCGCACAAGCACACGCACGTCATAGCCCGCCTCGAGAAGGCGCGGAACAAGCCGACCGCCGATGTATCCGGTCGCGCCTGTGACAAGTACTTTTCTGCTCATGCCAGGCACGGTACGCCGCACCCGGCCTGCCGGATCGGTATCGCTAAATCAGGGCTTTCGTGTGCCAGATGGTCTTGGTCTCGGTGAAGAAGGTGACGCGCTCGACGCTCGGCGCCGGCACCCCGGACTCCGGCGCCAGCACGCGCTTGAGGGTATCCGCTGCGGATACCTGCAGGCTGATCCAGTCGAGCGCCTCGGCTCCCGCGAGGTCGAGAGCGTTTACGTCTGCATGGCTTGCAAGCCACGGGGCGATCTCGGCCGCCGAACCGGTGAGCACGTTGACCACTCCCCCTGGCACGTCACTCGTGGCCAGCACCTCGGTGAGACTGATGGCGCTGAGCGCGAACTTCTCGCTCGCAATGAGCACGACGGTGTTGCCGCTCAGGATGGCCGGAGCCAGCACACTCACGAGCCCGAGGAGGGAACTCTGCTGGGGCGCGACGATGGCGACGACTCCCGTGGGCTCCGGCGTCGAGATGTTGAAGTATGGACCGCTGACCGGGTTGCCGTTACCCGCGACCTGCAGGTACTTGTCAGCCCAGCCGGCGTACCAGACCCACACGTCGATGGCTGCGTCGACCTGGCGTGCGGCCGCAACTGCTGGGACACCCTCCGACTGGCGGATCTCGTCGATGAACTGGGCGCGACGGCCCTCGAGCAGTTCGGCAATGCGGTACAACACCTGGCCGCGGTTGTAACCGGTCGCCCCTGACCATCCGGGGAAGGCCGCTCGGGCCGCGACGACCGCATCACGGGCATCCTTGCGGGAACCCTGTGCAGCGTTGGCGAGGAACGCCCCTTTGCTGCTCAGGATCTCGTATACGCGACCTGACTCGCTGCGGGGAAACTTGCCGCCGATGTAGAGCTTGTATGTCTTGGGTACTGCCAGCCTGGTCATTTGGATGCTCCCCTGGTGGTCGCTGCGCTGGCAACTGCCGAACTGGTCAGGTATGCGGCGAGGCCGTGCCTGCCACCCTCGCGCCCGTAACCCGACTCTTTATATCCGCCGAAAGGAGATGCCGGATCGAACTGGTTGAACGTGTTGGCCCAGATGACGCCTGCCCGCAGTTTGTCGGCCACCGCAAGCACCCTCGAGCCCTTGTCGCTCCAGATGCCCGCTGACAGCCCGTACGGCGTGTTGTTGGCTTTCGCGATCGCTTCGGCCGGGGTGCGGAAGGTGAGAACACTCAGCACGGGGCCGAATACCTCGTCACGGGCAATCCTGTTGCTGGTCGAGACGTTAGTGAAGATGGTCGGAGCGAACCAGAAACCTTTTGCTGGGAGTTCGCATGGTGCAGTCCACCGCTCGGCGCCCTCAGCCTCCCCGATATTCGACAGCTCACGTATGCGCTCGAGCTGAGCCTTCGAGTTGATCGCACCGATGTCAGTGTTCTTGTCGAGCGGATCACCAAGACGCAGCGTGCTCAGCCTGTCTTTGAGCCTGTCGACGACCTCATCGTGCACGTTCTCCTGCACAAGCAGGCGCGACCCCGCGCAGCAGACGTGACCCTGGTTGAAGAAGATGCCATTGACGATTCCTTCGATGGCCTGGTCTATTGGCGCGTCATCGAACACGATGTTCGCGGCCTTGCCCCCGAGTTCCAGGGTGAGTTTCTTGCCCGTGCCGGCAGTGGACTTCGCGATGGCGCGGCCTACGGCTGTTGAGCCGGTGAAGGCAACCTTGTTCACGTCAGGATGGTTGACCAGCAGCGACCCTGTCTCGCCGGCACCGGTGATGATGTTGACCACGCCATCCGGAAGCTCTGCCTGCTGCAGGATCTCGGCGAAGAGCAGCGCGCTGAGGGGCGTGGTCTCGGCAGGTTTGATGACGACGGTGTTGCCAGCGGCCAGTGCTGGTGCGATCTTCCACGCGAGCATGAGGAGAGGAAAATTCCATGGGATCACCTGGGCGGCAACTCCGAGCGCCCGCGGATTTGCGCCGAGCCCCGCATAGTCGAGCTTGTCGGCCCAGCCGGCGTAGTAGAAGAACCACGCTGCAACCAGGGGCACGTCGACGTCCCGGCTTTCCTTGATGGGCTTGCCATTGTCGAGGCTCTCGGCCACGGCGAGTTCGCGCGCACGCTCCTGCACGAGGCGGGCAATGCGGAACAGGTACTTGCCCCTGTCGGCCCCGCTGAGCTTCGACCATGTTCGGTCGTACGCCCTGCGGGCAGCGCCCACCGCCGCGTCGACGTCTTTCGCGTTCGCCGACGAGATCTCAGCGATCGTCTCCTCGGTGGCTGGCGAGATCGTGGAGAACGATTTGCCGTGCCCCTTCACGAACGAGCCGTCGATGAAGAGCCCGTAGCTCTTTTTCAGGTGCAGGATCGAGGTCGATTCCGGTGCTGGTGCGTAGTCGAGAAAGCTCATCGTCTTAGTCCATCGTCACGTAGTCGGGGCCGCTGTAATGGCCTGTGGTCAGTTTCTGGCGCTGCAGAAGCACGTCGTTCAGGAGGCTCGACGCGCCGAAGCGGAAGAGGTGCGGCTGCAGCCACTCCTCCCCAACCGTCTCGGCAACAGTCACGAGGTACTTGATCGCGTCCTTGGACGTGCGGATTCCGCCAGCCGGCTTCACACCGATCCTCTGCCCACCAGAAGCCCCGCCGGTCAGCCGGTACCAGTCCGCGACGACCTGGAGCATGAGCAGTGTGACCGGAAGGGTTGCGGCTGGAGACACCTTGCCTGTCGAGGTCTTGATGAAGTCGCCACCAGCGAGAATCGCGAGCCAGGATGCCCGGCGCACGTTGTCGTACGTGTTCAGTTCTCCGGTCTCCAGGATCACCTTCAGGTGCGCGTAGGTGCCGTCCTCACGACGACATGCCTCCTTGACCGCGACTATCTGGTCGAAGACGAGGCCGTAGCTGCCTGAGAGGAAAGCACCGCGGTCAATGACCATGTCGATCTCGTCAGCGCCAGCTGCAACTGCATCCTTCGTGTCCGCAATTTTTACCGGGAGCGAAGCCCGACCGCTCGGGAAGGCCGTGGCGACTGCCGCGACATTGATGCCGTCATCACGGCCGGCCGAGTGCGAAGATCCGAGGGCTGCGACGGCGTACGGAACCATGTCGCCGTAGACGCAGACAGCAGCCACCCGCGGGGTGCTGGGGTCCGAGGCATCCGGTGTCATGGCCTTGGCTACGAGCGAGGAGATCTTGCCTGGAGTGTCAGCGCCCTCGAGCGTGGTGAGGTCGATCAGCTCGATGATCTTGTCGAGCGCCCAGGCCTTCGACGTCGTCTTGATGGAACGTGTGCCGAGCGCGGCCGCACGGGCTTCGAGCCCCACGGCATCGACGCCCGGCAGGCCCTCGAGGTGCAGACGGAGGCTCTTCTCGGTGAGGTCGCCGCCGATCAGGTCGGTCGCCCTCTGTGCCGGGGCCAGTGCCACGGCTCGGTCGATTGTCATGCTGCTTCCTTTTCCAGTAGCGCGAGCGCGGTCGCCTCATCGGTTATGAGCACGGTGCACAGTCCGCTTGCGACGACTGACCGAGCCACCCGGTGTTTTGCTGCGCCGGCGATGACGGCAATGGACAGGTGGGCCGCACGAATCCTGTCGTGACCGAGACCGATAGTTCGTTCATCCAGTGCATGGTCGACGATTGCCCCACGCGCGTCTATGTAACGTCCGACCACGTCTCCCACCGCGCCGGCCTTCGCCAGCCTGGCGATGTCGCCTGCGCTGAGGTAGCCGCTCTCGACCAGCACCGAAGTCTCGTCCGCGACACCGGCACTGAACAGGTATGCAGAGGCTCCTGCTGCCAGATCGAGCACGCGCCCGACAGTTCGATCTGCTTCGATGGCGACGCGCGTCTCCGCCCGCTCGAGAATGGCGGGAGTGGGGAGGAGGGTTGCCGAGCCACCGCCCTTGCTTGCAATCGTCACAGCGGTGGCCGCAGCATTGCTGCCCCGGGATGTCAGGCTGACACCACCGTTCACCTGAACTACGTCCACAGCGGTGGACCAGCCCTCCGGCAGGCTGCGAGCGACTTCTTCCAGGGTCCTGCCCCAGCTCACGCCGAGCACGAGCGGCGCCGGTCGGAGTTCCTGGAGGTAATCTGCAGCGGCCGAAGCCACTCGCGCCTGCGCCTCCTGCTCCCCCGCCGGAACGACTACGGCGTCGCGCAGTCCGAAGCGTTCGCAGAGCGCGCGTTCCGCAGGCAGGCGTCGGGCGCGGGGATGCACGATCTCGATGCGCACTATGCCGTCTTCGCGAGCTTGCGCGAGCAGGCGTCCGACCTTCCAGCGCGTGACCTTCAGAAGGGAACCGATCTCATCCTGCGTGCGATTGTCTTCGTAATACAACTCGGCGGCGCGAACGAGCAGGGTGTCATCTGCAACGGTCACGGCGCCTCCTGGCTCACCGACCAAGGCTAGGCGGTGTTCGCTGCAGAATCAACGGATGTTGTCTTTTTCGCTCATATGAGCAAGCGCATGGGCATGTGTGGCTCTCCAGTCGTCCCAGCGCACAGGATGCCCGCGCAGCAGCTCCTCGAGCCTGTCGAGTGCGAGCGCCCACCCGATCGCTGCGGAGCCGCGCGCAGCTGCACCCGCGAGCTCGCACACGGTGAGCCCGAGCACCGTGCCATCGCCGCGCGAACCGCCGGGTACTGCGGCCAGTTCGAAAGCAAAGGAGCCGCGGTTGTCAGTCACAACATGAAGTCTGGTGCGATGCTCGAAGGCGGTGACGCGCCCTGCAGTCGTGGCTGGATACGAGCCATCCAGCCAGCGGATGCCCACAGCCCCGTCCACGCTGGGCTCGAGCGCGACATCCCCGAGCCACCCCTCAAGCAGTACGGGGTCGATGAGCGCGTCCCAGACGATTATGGGCGCAAGGTCGACCTCTCGCGAGAAGTGCAGATCCGCCCCGGCCACGAGCGCCACTCTACGCGGCGACCGGTCGAATAGGCTTGCCGCATGACATCAACGCCTCGCCCAGGAGGCGGCAGCACCACGGCATTCGCCCTGGCAATGGACCTCGGGGGCACCAAGGTCGAGGCGGCCCTGGTCGATGACACAGGCACCGTCTACCAGCCGAGCAGATTCCGAGCAGCGACCGGGCCGGCCAGCACTTCTGCCGGACTGGCTGCCGCGGTCGAGGACGTGATTGTGCGCGCGCTGGCGACGCTCCCCCCTGACGCCCTGATTGTCGGCGTCGGCATCGGGTCGGCCGGCCCGATCAACGAGGCGGAGGGGCGCGTTTCCCCGCTGAACCTGCCGGCCTGGCGCGAGTATCCGTTGCGGGACCAGGTGATCGCCGCAGTGCCTGGCATCCCGGTCACCCTTCGCATGGACGGCATCTGCATTGCGCTCGCCGAACACTGGGTCGGGGCAGGCCGGGGCTACGACAATGTCATGGGCATGATCGTGTCGACGGGCATTGGTGGCGGGCTCATCCTGCACGGCAACACCGTCTCGGGGCCAACAGGCAACGCTGGGCACATCGGGCACGTGGAGGTGGCCGGTTTCGATGACCCGTGCCCGTGCGGAGGTGCTGGATGCGTTGAAGCCGTGGCCTCAGGACCCCACACTGTCGCCTGGGCGCGAAGCCGGGGCTGGGGCGGAGCAACCGGCGAAGAACTTGGCGAGAGCTACAGGGCCGGCGACCCCATCGCGGCTGCGGCGATCGAACGCTCAGGTCGTGCCATCGGGCAGGCCATTGCCTCGGCGACATCCCTGGTCGACCTGGAGCTTGTGGCCATCGGCGGCGGGTTCTCGCATGTCACGCCAGACCTGTTCGACCACATCCGCACTGCAATCGCGAAGCGCTGGCAGTTCGGTTTCGTCACCAAGGTGAAGGTGGTGCCATCAGGGCTATCGAGCGATGGACCCCTCGTCGGCGCTGCGGCACTCGTGCATCGGGCCAGCTTCGTCGGCTGATTCCTGGCCGGGACGCTCAGGTAACGACAGGCCGGGCGGCGAGTTCGTCTTCGAGGAAGCGGGGTCTCGCGGCCTTCGCTCCGGCAACGAAACCTGCACAGCCTGTGACAACCAGCACCACCAGCGGCACCACCCACCCCCCGGTGATGTCATGCAGGATGCCGATCACCAGCGGGCCGAGCGCTCCAACCGAGTAGCCGACGCCCTGGGCGAATGAGCTGAGTGCAACCGAGCCCTGATGGGTTCGGGTTCGCACGTTGATGAGGGTCAGGCAGACCGCGAACAGGAGCGGGCCGCTGCCGGCCATCGCCACCCAGAGCCACGTCAGCGGCACAGGCGCCAACAGCAGGCCGAGGTAGCCGACGATGAAGAAGGAGAGGCCCATGTAGATGATCGACCGGATGTGCCCGTATCGCACGATCACCCACGGCAGCAGCAGCCCCCACGGCGCACCGACGAGCGCCAGCAGGGCAAGCAGTGCGCCAGCCTGCGATGGCGTTGCGTCGGCGCGGTCCCGCACGATCTCAGGGAGCCACGCGAAGAGTGAGTAAATGTGCGCGGAAGAAAGCGCAATGAGGGCGGCAAGAGTCCACGCTGTTCCCGACCTCCAGATGCGATGCGCGAGCGCCGGCGCAGGCTCTTCGATTTCGGGCGTCTCGTCACCGGCCTCGGTCGAGTCGCGCAAGCGCTGGCGCTCCCTGCGGTGCTGCAGGAGCACGGAGACCCACGGCACGAGCGCGATGGCGGCCACAGCTGCCCAGACGACCAGTGAGAACCTCCACCCGGCACTGTCGGCGAGCGGGGCCGCGACAATCGCGGGAATTGCCGAACTGACGCCGAGGAGGGTGACATAGACAGCCGTGACGAGGCCAACCCTGTCGGGAAAGTAGCGCTTCACCGCCGGTGGCAGCAGCACGTTGCCAACGCCAGCCGCGAGCAGCGCCACGATGCTGCCGAAGACGAGGGATGCCGCACCTGAGGCGATGGCCCTCAGCACGTGACCAGCCACCAGCACGACTAGGGCGATGACGAGCATCCGCTCCAGGCCCACACGCTTGGCGAGGAATCCGGTGAAGAAACCCGAGATGGCAAATGCGAGCGGCGGCACTGCTCCGATGATGCCGAGCGTGATGCTGTCGAGCGGAATGTCGCGGCCGATTTGGGCCGTGATAGGAGAAATCGCAGCGACCCCCGTGCGCAGGTTGAAGGCCACGAGGATGATGCCGATAAGTGCCATGGTGCGGCCAGCCCAGAGCGATCGTCTGGACCCGGCGGTAGTCATCCATCACATCTTATAGACGGCTGTGTGCACTCCTTCCCGCCTGTGTGACCGTGTTAGTGTGTTTCAGTCGGGCTACACAATCCCGACGGCAGTCTGCGGTTCTGCTACCCATTAGCTTGTACCTCTGCTGATGACCGAGCTCGCCACTTTGCTCGTCGCATAACCGCTCCGAAGAGACCGCCTACGACAATGACGTTGAAGGAATTTCACTATGACTCGTACCACTGTCAAGCCGGGGCCAATCGCTGACGCGCTGGCCAAATACGGTCCGATCCTCGACCGCGAAGGTGCAGAGGGCGCGCGGCTCGGCCGACTCACCGATGTAGCCGTTGAGGCCTTCATCGCCGGCAACTTCACGGGCACTTCCATCCCGAAGGAATTCGGCGGCTACGGCGAAGACAGCTACGCCGAGTGGGCTCGTGTTGTCGAAGAGGTGTCCCGCAACGATGGTGCCTCAGGATGGTGCCTCCAGGCGCTGAGCGGAAACTCAGGCCTCTTCATCGCCGGCCTCTCCGACGAGGGCGTCAAGAAGATGTTCGCCGGTCCGGTGCTGCCACGCACCGCTGGCATGGCGGGCCCCCGCGGCAAGGCCGTCAGGGTCGAAGGCGGCTTCATGGTCGAGGGCAAGCACCAGTTCGCCTCAGGCTCGAGCCTCGCCACACACTTCATCGCGGGAAGCATCGTCTACGAGAACGACAAGCCGGTAATGCTGGACAACGGCGCACCGGAGATCATCGCAATCACGATGCCGAAAGACCAGGTGCGCAACACCGGCAACTGGGATGTCATCGGCCTCCAGGCCTCAGCCAGCGTCGACTACGAGATCGGCCCGGTCTTCGTGCCGGACGACCAGGTAGTTCACCTGAACCCGTGGCCCGACCCCGTGCAGCGCGGTTCGCACTCCATGCGCATGGGCTTCTCCGTGCGTGCCATCGGCGGCCACACCCCGGTTATCCTCGGAATCGCCCAGCGCTCGCTGGAGGAGATCGCGAAGCTCGCGCCAACCCGCCAGCGCAAAGACGGCCCGTACCCCGCAGTGGGCGACCAGCCGCACTTCCTGCACGAGCTCGCCCTGCGCGAGGCCGAGCTGCACTCCGTGCGTCTCGCCATGCTCGACTACTACGAGCAGGTCGACGACTTCGCGGACAACACAACGGGGCCAGTCGGCCAGGAGTGGGGCGACCGTGCGCAGCAGCTTGGCCGCTACGCACACGACATCGCAATCAAGGCGGTCGACTTCGCGTACGAGTGGTCAGGCTCCGCGGGTCTTCGCCAGGGTAACGTCATCGGGCGCAACTTCCTCAGCCTGCACGCGATCAACCAGCACATCATCGCTGACCGCTACACGCTGATCGACGGGTCGCGCACGGTTATCGCGGAACTCGCTGCGAGCACTGCGGCGTTCTACGCGGCCTGATTCGCCGTAGCGCAAGCATAGAAGAAGGGACCCGGCCAACTGGCCGGGTCCCTTCTTCATTCACTCGGCCGCTACTTCAGCAGCCACGCCTTCATGTAGTTCTCGGGGTTGCCCTTGAACACACCGCGTGGCATCGATGCAGCATTCGACTTATCGGCGACGTACACCGATCCGTGGGGCTGCGGGTCGAACTTGTCACCAACGCTGAGGTGCGCGAAGATATCTGTCGCATCCCAGTAGGCACCCTGTGAGTCCGGCCCGAC
>JAODLU010000341.1 GCA_025464125.1 Microbacteriaceae bacterium
TGCTCAGGATGCTCCTCCTACCATGAGGGCGTCGACTTCACTCCCGGCGCAGGCAGTCCCATCGGAGCGATTTCGGCAGGCGTCGTGAGCCTCGTGGACACCACAGGAGCTCTCGGCTGGCACGTCGTCGTAGACCACGTGATCAACGGCCAGAACATCCAGAGCGTCTATGGGCACATGCTCGCTGGCAGCATCCGCGTCACCGTCGGCCAGCAGGTGAAGGTGACCGACGAGCTCGGGCAGGTCGGCAGCACCGGGGAATCCACCGGCGCCCACCTCCATCTCGAGGTGCACGTCAACGGCACACCGGTAGATCCCTTCGCGTGGCTCAAGGCCAACGCCAACTGACGCTCGACTAGCCAAAGCCCCCGTTTCGGGGATAACCTTTATCCATCTGTTGCCGGGCGATATTCCGGTAGCCGCGCAGATCACCGAAGAACAAGGCGCACAGTCCCGAGCCAGACACCCCGTGTCGGCTCATGTGCCGGCCGCTTGCCTGAGGAGCACCCCACATGTCCCGAACCGATAACGATGCTTCGCGCACCGCAGTCGGCACTCGCTTCATAGGGATCGTGTAATCCGTGGCACCCTTCGACTGGTCTCTCGACCCTGCACCCGAGCTTCTGGACCTGCCGGAGATCACGCCGCCGACCAGCCGACGTGAGTTGCGCGAGCGCGGAGCTGCCGAAGCGCAGGCCCTCGCACCGCACGAGCTGGTCCTGCCGCCAGCAGCCACCCATACGCCCGCGCTGCATCCATTGCCCATCATCGAGCAGGCTCCGTGGCCCGTGCGCGAACCCCTCGTGCAGGCCATGGCCGAAGCTCCGGTCGAAGCCCCAAGCGAAACTCCGGTCGACTCCTTCACGCATTTCGAAGCCTTCTCGAACCTCGAGCCAGTCGAACCTCCGCTCGAGTACACCCGTGCACCTGTGCGTCCCCGCGACAGGGCGAGCCGCCGCGCATCGCGTGCACTGGCACAGGTCAAGGCGCTGCGATCGCGCCCCTCCATCACTGTTCGCAGCCAGGCCGGCCCCCCAGCTTCGAAGCCGGGCAAGCCGCGTTCTCGCCGCCGACTGCTGTCCAAGTTCTTTACCTTCGGCGCGATGGTCGGGGTCGGCGCACTCATCGTCACGACATCCCTGCCGGCCAACGCATTCTTCAGCCCGAACTTTCTCGCAGCCGCCAGCAGCCAGCAGGCCGGTGTGGCCCAGCACCTGCAGGTGCAAGACACAGCGCTCGTCGCCACTGCCACGCGCGACAACTACACGGTCGCGTCGCTCGCCGACCAGTTGCGCCTGCGCTACTCGAGCAGTGAGTTCCGCTTCACCAACGATCCGAACGGCACAATCCAGTGGCCGTTCGCCATCTCGGTTCCCATTGCCAGCGGGTTCGGTGACCGCCAGGTCGAGAACTGCAGCTTCTGCTCCACGTTCCACGAGGGCGTCGACTTCACGCCGGGCGCTGGCGCGCCCATCCAGTCCATTGCCGACGGGGTGGTGAGCCTGGTTGACCTGGATCCTCACGCGGGTCTCGGCAACCACGTGGTCATCGATCACGTGATCAACGGCCAGAAAATCCAGAGCGTCTATGGCCACATGCTCACCGACTCGGTGCGCGTAGTTGTCGGGCAGACCGTCAAGGTTGGCGATGAGGTCGGGCAGGTTGGCAGCACCGGAGCGTCGACCGGAGCTCACCTGCACCTCGAGATCCACGTCAACGGAACCCCGGTCGACCCGTTCGCCTGGCTCAAGGCCAACGCGAACTAAGCGCTCGTCATGCCAGCAGGTTCAGCGCTGCAGCCAGACGGTGGTGTCGCCGGGCAGTGTTGTTTCGACTGCTCCTGACGCGAGCAGGATCGTGCCTTTCGGCAGCGGCACCTCGGTCGCGCCGGTGTTAGCCAGAACGGTGATGCCGGAGTTCTCGAACGCGACCACCGAGTCGTTGTAGCCATCGAGCCACTGCAGTTCTCCAACGCCGAGCCCGTGCTGCTGGCGCAGTGCCAGGGCCAGTTTGTACAGCTCGAGGGTCGAGCCTGGCACTCCGCGCTGAACATCCCTGGCGTACTCGGCCCAGTAGGCAGGCTGGGGGAGCCAGCTGGCGCTACCGCTGCTGAAGCCGTACGACGGCGCTTTCGCCTCCCAGGGGATCGGCACGCGGCATCCGTCCCGTCCGTAGCGCTCGTGGTTCGTGCGGAACCAGGTCGGGTCCTGGCGGGCAGAATCCGGAAGGTCGATGACCTCTGGCAGCCCGAGTTCCTCGCCCTGGTAGACGTATGCGCTGCCAGGCAGGGCGAGCATCAGGGATGTCGCGGCGCGAGCCCGCTTCAGCCCGAGTGCGCGATCCGGCAGCCCCGGCGAGTTGGGTCCGATGCCAGCGCCCTGCGCATTCGCCGCTGTCAGCGCGAGCCTCGATGCGTGCCGCACGACGTCGTGGTTGGAGAGCACCCAGGTGCTCGGCGCACCGACGCCCGAGAACGCGGCGATCGAGTCGTCGATGATCGCCCGCATCGTCGGCCCGCTCCACGGGGTTTCCAGGTAGCTGAAGTTGAAGGCCTGCTGCATTTCGTCTGGCCGCACCCAGCGCGCCAGCTTCGTGAGCGGCTCGACCCACGCCTCGGCGCAGAGCACGCGCTCGCCGGGGTACTGCTCGAGAAGACGGTGCCAGTCGCGGTAGATCTCGTGCACTGTGTCCTGCGCCCAGTACGGCGGTGTGGGGTCCTCGGCATGGTCGTGGATCGCCGGCTCGTACGAGACCCCGCCGCCCATGCTGCCGCCGTCGGCGGGCGGGGTGTAGTCGGGAAGACCCGGAGCCTTCATCAGGCCGTGCGCGACATCCACCCTGAAGCCGTCGACGCCACGGTCGAGCCAGAAGCGCAGGATGTCGCGGAACTGCTCGCGCACCCACTCGCTCTGCCAGTTGAGGTCAGGCTGGGACGAATCGAAAAGGTGCAGGTACCACTGGCCGGGGGTGCCGTCTGAGCGCACCAGTCGCGTCCAGGCTGGCCCGCCGAAGACTGACTCCCAGTTGTTCGGCGGCTGCGTTCCGCCTGGCCCCCTGCCCTCACGGAACATGTAGTGGTCGCGCTCTGGACTGCCCTCAGGCGTTGCGAGTGCCTGCTGGAACCAGGCGTGCTGGTCTGAGGTGTGGTTGGGCACGAGGTCGACGATGAGGCGCAGCCCGAGCTCGTGCACCTTCGCCTGCATGCGATCGAAGTCGTCGAGGGTGCCGAAGAGCGGATCGACATCGCAGTAGTTAGCTACGTCGTAACCCGCATCTTTCTGCGGGGAGGTGAAGAAAGGCGAGAGCCAGACCGCGTCGACGCCGAGTTCGACGAGGGCGGGCAGGCGCTCGGTGATGCCCGGCAGGTCGCCTATTCCGTCGGCTCCCATCCCGTCCGCGAACGAGCGCGGGTAGATCTGGTAAATCACGGCCGAACGCCACCACTCGCTGCCTTTGGTCATCCAAAAACCCTATGGCACTACGCTCGATTCAAGCGCCCATCCTGTCGGCGCCCGGACACCGTGGTCCCTCGCCTGCCTGACCGAAGGAGGGTCGCGGATGCCCGCAAACCACGCCCTGTCACCTCACCACGACGGATCCCCGCTCTACGTGTCGAATCCGTCCCCCAGTCTCGGCGACCACGTTCGTGTGAGGGTGCGCGTGCCGCAGACCTTCGGGCCGGTCGTCGCGGTGCACACCCGCTCGAATCCCGACCACGAGCCACGGTTCACCTCGGCTTCGCACGTCGCCAACCAGGACGGTTGGGACTGGTGGGAGGCAGAGATCGAGGTCGAGAATCCGGTGCACGGCTATCGGTTCCATTTCGCCATGGCCGACGGTCGCGCGCTCTGGCTCAACGCATCGGGCATGCACACGATCGAGACCCTCGACTCCGAAGATTTTCGCCTTGTCAGCTACATCTCCCCTCCGGCGTGGGCCGCGAACATGGTGATGTACCAGGTCTTTCCTGACCGCTTTGCACGGTCGCCTGCCGCCGATTCGCGGCCAGTGCCGGCCTGGGCAGAACCTGCCGCCTGGACCGACGAGGTCATTCACATCGGGCCGAGCACGCCCGCGCAGTTCTACGGCGGCGATCTCGACGGCATTGTTGAGCACCTCGACCACCTGGTGCGCCTCGGCGTCACCCTCATCTACCTGACCCCGGTGTTTCCGGCGCAGTCCAACCACCGATACGACGCGCTGTCGTTCACCGTGGTGGACCCGATGCTCGGCGGTGACGAAGCGCTCGTGCGCCTGGTGGATGCTGCCCATGAGCGGGGGCTCCGCGTCATCGGCGACCTCACGTCGAACCACAGCGGCGATGCGCACGAGTGGTTCCGTGCATCCCATGAACAGCCGGGCGCGGAAGAGAGCGAGTTCTACTACTGGCTCGACGAAGAGCAGACCCGCTACGTGTCCTGGCTCGGGGTGCCGAGCCTGCCGAAGTTCAACTGGAGTTCCACCGAGCTGCGGCGTCGTTTCATCGAGGGACCGGATTCCGTCGTGGCCCGCTGGCTGAAGCCGCCATACAGCCTCGACGGCTGGCGCATCGACGTCTCGAACATGACCGGGCGCTACCTCGACCAGGACCTCAACCGGGTGGTTCGCCACATCATTCGCACGACCATGCTTGAAACGAATCCGGACACGATCCTGATCGGCGAGTCGACGAACGACGCAGCACACGACTTCGACGGCGACTCCTGGCACGGCGCGATGACCTACGCCAACTTCACTCGGCCCGTGTGGTCATGGCTGTCCAAAGAGGGCAGCCCGGCGCCCGGCGGCATCGGCATGGCACTCGGAGCCGTGCCGCACTACTCGGGTGAGCAGGTCTTCGCGGCGCACCAGCGCTTCACTGCGGCGTTCCCCTGGCGGGTGCGGCTGCACAACATGAACGCGCTCGACACACATGACACCCCTCGCTTCCTCACCCACGCGCGTGAAGGCGCAGTGCCTGTCGCCTTCGGCCTGGCGGTCACCCTTCCAGGAATCCCGGTGGTCTTTGCCGGCGACGAGTTCGGACTCGTCGGCGACGACGGCGAGCACTCCCGCACCCCGATGCCGTGGGGCACCGAGGAGCAGAAGCGGGCGAGCATCGACCTGTACTCCGAACTCATCCACCTGCGCACCGCGCATCCTGCACTCAGTGATGGCGGCATCCGCTGGCTGCACGCTGGCGACGACGTGCTCGTGTTCATTCGCGAGACCGCAGAGGAGAGCGTGCTCGTCGTGGCCGCACGCGACGACTTCGAGGTGACCCTGCCCCCGCACGCAGCCCCCGGCGAGCCGGTTGCGCTCACCGGCGACATCGCGGCCATCGTCTCCCCGCTCGGCCTCACCCTGCGGGGCACCGGGCCGCAGTTCGCCGCGTTCGCACTGCCGGGAGTGGTGCTGCCGCCGTTCGCCCCGCCGGGCACCATCCTCGCGCTGGGGTGAGTCGGGCCGCCCTTCGGCCGGGTGCTATTCTCTAACGGTGCCAAAACGGCCCCGAGTCTCGGGGTTCGATTGTGCGCCCCCTTAGCTCATTGGTAGAGCACTTCCTTGGTAAGGAAGAGGTAGTGGGTCCGATTCCCACAGGGGGCTCGGTCATCCGTTCAGTCGGATGCCGTGAGGCTGAGTAGCTCAGTTGGAGAGAGCGCACGACTCATAATCGTGAGGTCGCGGGTTCGAATCCCGCCTCAGCTACAAGTAAAGCCCCCGGTAATCGTTGAGAAATACCGCAC
>JAODLU010000347.1 GCA_025464125.1 Microbacteriaceae bacterium
AGATTGCGGCCAACGCCGCGGGGATCTCGTCGTTCGACGAGGACCTCGTCGGTCCGTCCGCCATCGCTTTCGTGCACGGTGACCCGGTCACCGTCGCGAAGAGTCTTCGTGACTTCGCCAAGGCAAACCCGCTGCTCGTCATCAAGGGCGGTTACTTCGACGGTAACCCCCTGACGCCTGCAGAGGTCATCAAGCTCGCCGATCTCGAGACCAGAGAGGTGCTGCTCGGGAAACTGGCCGGCGCTTTCAAGGCTTCGCTGTTCGGTGCTGCCTACATGTTCAACGCACCGCTCGCCAAGGCCGTTCGCACGGTCGACGCGCTGCGCGAGAAGCAGGATTCCGCCTCCTAATCCCTTCACCGGGTCAGGCAGCGCGGTTATAAACGCAAGAATCAACAAGGAGAAACATCATGGCAAAGCTTTCCGGCGACGACCTCATCGAAGCATTCAAGGAGCTCACGCTCATTGAGCTCAGCGAGTTCGTCAAGAAGTTCGAAGAGGTCTTCGAGGTCACCGCCGCCGCTCCCGTCGCAGCTGCTGCTGCTGGTGGAACCGCTGCTCCCGTCGAAGAGGTCGAAGAGAAGACGTCTTTCGACGTCGTTCTCGAGGCCGCTGGCGAGAAGAAGATCCAGGTCATTAAAGAGGTCCGTGCACTCACGAGCCTCGGCCTCGGCGAGGCCAAGGCTGTCGTAGACGGTGCCCCGGGCAACGTCCTCGAGGGCGTCAACAAGGAGACCGCCGAGAAGGCGAAGGCTCAGCTCGAAGAGGCCGGCGCAACCGTCACCCTCAAGTAGTACTGCCACGAAGGCGCCGCATCCCGCGAGGGGGCGGCGCCTTCGTGCGTTAAGCGCAGCGCGAATACCGGGGCCATCGGTCGTAGCCCAGACCTAAGGTGAACTGATGAGCGGAATGCGTGGGGGTGGCGGCGGTGGCGGAGCCCGCGGCGGCGGCGGCCGCAGCCGGGTGAGCAGCGGCGACTCGGATGCCCAGCGCACCGCCAACGCAGACGCACCGAAGATCCCCGACCTGCTGGCCCGCATCGGCGACCTTTTCCGCCCGCACAAGACGGCTCTCGTTGTCACGGCCATCCTTGTGGTTCTCAGCGCGGGACTCACCGTGCTGCCGCCCCTTCTCACCAAGCAGGCTTTCGACGTCGGACTGTTTCCGAAGACTGGCAACCCCAACTTTCCGGTGCTGATCGAGCTCGTCTCGCTCATGATCGGCATCTACATCGCATCGGCAGCCCTCGGCGTCTGGCAGACCTGGTTGACGGCTACCGTCGGCAACAAGGTGATGGGCGCCCTCCGCATCCGCCTGTTCGGTCACCTCCAGCGCATGGAACTCGCCTTCTTCACGCGCACGAAGACCGGCATCATCCAGTCCCGCCTGCAGAACGATGTGGGTGGCGTCGCGGGAGTGCTCACGAACACCGTGTCGAGCGTGCTCGGCAACACGGTGACGGTCGCCGCGGCTTTCGTCAGCATGCTGGTGCTCTCGTGGCAGCTGACCGTGGTGGCGGTACTCCTGATGCCCCTGCTCGTGATCGCCCAGCGCCGGGTCGGCAAGGTGCGGGCGAAGATCGCCACGAAGACCCAGGAGTCGCTGAGCGACATGACGGCGATCACCCAGGAGACTCTGTCGGTTTCGGGCATCCTGCTCGCCAAGAGTTTCAACCAGCAGGCCAGTGAGATCGGGCGCTACAGCGCCGAGAACGACAACCAGGTCGGCCTGCAGGTGCGCCAGCAGATGAGCGGCCAGTGGTTCTTCGCAGTCGTGCAGATCTTCCTTGCCATCATCCCCGCGGTCATCTACATCTGCGCAGCCTGGCTGATCCTCGGCGGCGACTCCGCGGTCACCGCCGGCACGATCGTGGCGTTCACCACAGTGCAGGCGCGGCTCATGTGGCCGTTGCTCGGTTTGATGCGTGTGGCGCTCGACCTGCAGACATCCCAGGCCCTGTTCGCCCGCATCTTTGAATACCTCGACCTGCACCCCGCTATTTCGGACTCAGACGATGCGCGACCCGTCAACCCGACCAGGGTCGGTCGCGTTGAGTTCGAGAACGTGGTCTTCTCATACCCGGATGCCGGCGCCGACGGTGTGCCAACCCTCAAGGGCGTCTCGTTCGCCATCGAGCCCGGCCAGTTCGCCGCGTTCGTCGGACCATCCGGCGCGGGTAAGACAACCGTGTCCTACCTGATTCCGCGCTTCCATGACGTAACCGGCGGTCGCATCCTGTTCGCGGGTGATGACGTGCGCGACCTCGAGCAGCAGTCGCTCGTCGCGAACATCGGCATCGTGAGCCAGGAGACATACCTCTTTCACGCCACCATCGCCGAGAACCTGCGCTACGCGAAACCGGATGCCACCGATGACGAGCTGCTCGCTGCGGCAACTGCGGCGAACATCCACGCGACCATCGATTCGTTTCCCGACAAGTACGACACCATCGTCGGCGAGCGCGGGTACCGCCTGAGTGGCGGCGAGAAGCAGCGCATCGCAATCGCACGGGTGCTGCTGAAAGACCCAAGGGTGCTGATCCTCGATGAGGCAACGAGTGCGCTCGATTCGATCTCGGAGCGCGTGGTGCAGCAGGCTCTCGACGCGGCATCCCGCGGACGCACGACTATCGCCATCGCGCACCGCCTGTCGACGATCGTTGCCGCGGATGTCATCTTCGTGGTCGAGGCCGGCCGCATCGTGGAGACGGGCACGCACAACGACCTGCTCGAAGCCGGCGGCGTCTACGCGCACCTCTACACGGAGCAGGTCACGCAGCGCTGACCGGCTGGCGCTGGCCCCCATCCGGCCATTCGCTGGAAATGAGAGGGGTTCACAGGCGATACTGGGGACAGGCAAGTGAATGCCCCGGGGGCTGGCAGATCGTGACACAGGATGCAGGCGACGACGTCATTGTCGAGCGGATTCCGCGGCGTGCGCGATTGGGCGCATTGCGCGCGGCTCCCGGCCTCGGCATCCAGTCCAAACTGCTCATCATGCTGCTGTCGGTGACCGTGCTATCAAGCGTCGTCGTAGGGGTCATCGCCTCGGTCAACGGCACTGACGCGCTGCGAGGTTCGGTCTACCAGCGCCTGACCGAGGTGCGAGAGTCGCGCGCACGGGAGATCACCACCTATTTCAAAGACACCTCAGACGCGCTGGTCGTCTACACGCGCGGTCGCACGGCGATCGAAGCTGTGCAGGACTTCTCAGCGGGCTTCGCGGCGCTGCAGTCATCCACTCTTTCGCCGGCGCAGGACTCAGCCGTCGATGCGTATTACAGCGACTATTTCGTGCCGCAGCTGGAGAAGCGCACTGGCAGCGACTCGGCTGCGTCGGTCTTCATTCCGAAGAGCCCGGCGGAGCGTTACCTTCAGGCCAACTACACCGCGCCGTTCACTGACTTCACTAAGGCAATTGCCAACAACGATGCAGGCGATGGCAGCGCGTGGTCTGCGGCCAACGCGAAATACCAGGACTACTTTCGCGAGATCGTGAACAGGGCTGGGTTCGACGACGCCCTCATCCTGAACACCACCGGCGACGTCGTGTACAGCGCCTACAAGGGCGTCGACCTCGGAACCAACGTCGAAACGGGTCCGTATCGCGGCACAGAACTTGCCACCGCCTACAAGGGCGCGCTGAGTTCCAACGCCGTCGATTACGTCGGCGTCACCGACTTCGAGCGCTACCAGCCCTCGCTGGGCGTGCCTACGCTCTGGATCGTTTCGCCGATCGGCGAGGGGGGCACGATCTCCGGTGCCCTCGCGCTGCAGGTGCCGCTCGACAAGGTCAACTCGATCATGACGGACGGTGGCAAGTGGAAGCGCGACGGGCTCGGCAAAACCGGCGAGGTCTACCTGGCCGGCCCAGACAAGCTGATGCGGTCTACCTCGAGGGAACTCGCAGAGAACCCGAAGCAGTATGTGAAGGATGTTGTCGCAGCTGGCACGCCGCCTCGCGTCGCCGAGCGGGCGGTTGCCATAAAAGGGTCAGTGCTCATCCAGCCGGTCGCCACCGGGTCGGTGACGAGTGCACTCGCCGGCAAGACCGGCATCTCACTGTCGACCGGCTACCTCGGCAAAGAAAACCTCACCGCATACGCGCCGCTCGACATCACCGGCCTCGACTGGGTGATTGTGGCGCGGGTCGATTCGTCTGAGGCGTTCGCCCCGATCACCACCTTCACCCGCAACCTCGTTCTTTCGACCGCTGGCATCATCCTGCTCGTCTCGCTGCTGTCGCTGCTGCTCGCGCAGGTCTTCGTGCGCCCGCTCAAGCGATTGATGGACGGCGTTCGCCGGGTTGCGGCGGGGGAGCGGGATGTGCGCGTCGAACCGACCACCCGGGACGAGTTCGCGGATGTCGGCAACGCTTTCAACGACATGAGCAACAGCCTGCAGGTGAAGGCCGACCTGCTCGACGAGCAGCAGGAAGAGAATGAACGGCTTCTGCTCACCCTCATGCCAGAAGCTGTAGCCAAGCGCTATCGCCGCGGTGACGAGAACATCGCGGAGGACCACCAGGATGTCTCGGTGATCTTCGCCGACATTGTCGGGTTCGACCGCTATACGCGGGGCCTCAAGTCCGAGGAGGCGCTCCGAGCCCTCAACGAGATCGTTCGGAGCTTCGACCAGGCAGCCGAGAAGCTCGGGGTAGAGAAGGTGCGCACCACCAAGGAGAGCTACCTCGCCAGCTGCGGACTGATAGTTCCGCGGGTGGACCACGCACGGCGCATCGTCGACTTCGCAGTGGAACTGCGTGCGATTCTCGAGCGTTTCAACTCCCAGAACGGATCGGACCTCGCGCTGCGAGCCGGCATCGACACGGGAACCGTCACGAGCGGGCTTGTTGGTCCGTCGAGTGTCGCGTACGACATGTGGGGGGATGCGGTCAACCTCGCCTTCCGCATCCAGGGCAGTGAACGCGGGGCTGGCATCTTCGTCACCCAGAACGTCGTCGACAAGCTGCCGCAGTCCTCCGCCTTCCAGGAGTCCGGCACGATAGACCTGCCGGATGGCCAGCAGCGTGTCTGGCGCCTCGACCAGGAGACAACGAGTGTCTAGCTGGTTCGAGCAGCCATGGTTCTGGCCGGCTCTCGCGGTCGTCATCGGGCTGCCAGTACTGCTCATCGTGCTCACCGAACTCGGTGCGGTGCTTACCCGGCGAGCCAACCCGGCCGCAAAGATCGTGCGCCTGTTGCGCAACTTTGTCGTGCCACTCGCTGCGCTTTTCGTGCTGCTGAGCCAGGTGAGCTACCTCAATGTCGACGCCACCTGGAGCAGGGTGGTGGCGACCCTGCTCGGTTTCGTCGTGATCCTGGTGCTGCTCAGCAGCCTGAATGTTGCCCTGTTCAGTACGGCCAAGAGGGGAACATGGCGTCGCAGGATGCCGTCGATCTTCGTCGACATCGTTCGGCTCGTGCTGATCCTCGTGAGCCTCGCGCTGCTGTTCACCTGGGTGTGGAACGTGGATGTCGGGGGCCTGTTCACGGCCCTCGGCGTGACATCCATAGTCATCGGCCTCGCACTGCAACAGGCCGCAGGCTCGGTCGTAACCGGCCTGTTGCTGCTGTTCGAGCAGCCCTTCCAGCTGGGGGACTGGCTGGAGGTAGACGGCACTCGCGGACAGGTGATCGAGGTGAACTGGCGTGCAGTTCACGTCGATACCCATGCCGGCGTGCTGATTATCCCGACCGCGTCCCTCGCCGGCAGTACCTTCACGAACCTGAGCAAGATCAGCGGCGTTCACACCGCCCAGGTGGAGGTGCCCTTTTCAACCGACGATGCTCCGCAGGAAGTGCTGGCGCTTCTCAGGCGCGTTGGCGGGGACCTGCCAGACGTGCCGAAGGGCATGAAAGCCTCGGCCCTTCCGCTCGGTGGTGCCCGCTATTCGGTGACCATCCCCGTTCGCTCGCCAGCCGAAGAAGAGGAGACCGTCGGTCTCTTCCTGGTCTGGCTCTGGTACGCCGCGAGGAGGGCAGGGCTGCACCTCGACGGGGATCTGACCGACGATTACGCGACGCCCGAACGCCTTGCCGACTCGCTGGCGCGGGTGGCGTCGAGCCTGCAGCTCAGCACGGAGACCGCCGCCGGCCTCGTTTCGAGGGCGCGGCTGGAGCGATACGGGTCAGGCGAAATCCTGCAGCGGGCCGGTGCACTGCCCGACGGCATGCGCGTGATCATCTCCGGCACTGGTCGCCTCAGCATCCCTCTCTCCGACGGGGCACTACTCCGCATCGCGCAGCTGGGTGAGCGCGACCTGCTCGGCCTCACCGCGATTACCCGCGGGGTAACCACTGCCACCGCGGTGGCCATCACCGACGTGACTGTCGTGGTGCTGTCGACGGAGCTGCTCGACGAGCTGGTCTCGGGCAACCCGGCGCTTGCCAGGCAGATCGGTGACGCGCTCGACAATCGTGGAAAGCAGGCGAAAGCCGCGCTCGAAGCCGCAGGTCTCGCCCAGCCGCTGTCTGCCCTCGTCGCGTAACACCCAATTGCCCGCTGGTAGTTTTAGCGGATGAAGTACGCAAACAGCGTCATCGACCTCGTGGGCAACACCCCGCTTGTCAAACTGCACAGCGTTGCCTCCGGCGTCGCCGCGACCATCCTCGTGAAGGTCGAATACCTGAACCCAGGAGGCTCGTCGAAAGACCGCATCGCGACGCGCATCATCGACGCGGCAGAACGCGACGGGCTGCTGAAACCCGGCGGCACCATCGTGGAACCCACCTCCGGCAACACCGGCATCGGCCTGGCGCTCGTGGCCCAGCAGCGCGGCTACCGGTGCATCTTCGTCGTGCCAGACAAGGTTGGCGACGAGAAGCGCAACGTGCTGCGCGCCTACGGCGCTGAAGTCGTCGTTACGCCAACCGCGGTTGCGCCTGACAGCCCCGAGTCCTATTACTCGGTGTCTGACCGGCTGGCCCGCGACATCCCCGGCGCATTCAAGCCGAACCAGTACTCGAACCCGAACGGGCCGCTCAGCCACTATGAGACGACGGGTCCAGAGATCTGGCGGGACACTGACGGCAAGGTCACCCACTTCGTGGCCGGCGTCGGCACAGGGGGCACGATCAGCGGCGTCGGAAAATACCTCAAAGAGATGTCGAATGGCGCGGTGAAGATCATCGGCGCAGACCCCGAAGGCTCGGTCTACTCCGGCGGCACCGGGCGTCCATACCTGGTCGAGGGTGTCGGTGAAGATTTCTGGCCAGAGGCATACGACGGTTCTGTCGTGGATGAGATCATCGCGTCATCCGATGCCGAGTCTTTTGAGTTCACCAGGCGGCTCGCCCGTGAAGAAGGCCTGCTGGTCGGCGGCTCCAGCGGGCTTGCAGTGGCCAGCGCGCTCAAGGCTGCGAAAGACCTGCCCGCAGAGGCAGTCGTCGTTGTGCTGCTGCCAGACGGTGGTCGCGGCTACCTCGGCAAGGTTTTCAGCGACAAGTGGATGCAATCCTACGGATTCACGCAGGTCTCCGACGAGAAGACGGTGGCCGACATCATCCTTCAGAAGAGCGGCACGCTGCCAGACCTCGTGCACGTGCATCCTCACGACACAGTGCACGACGCTATCGAGATCATGGCCAAATACGGGGTATCGCAGGTGCCGGTGCTTTCGGCCGAACCACCGGTCGTCATCGGCGAAGTGATCGGCGCCATCGACGAAAAGTCACTGCTCGAGCACGTGTTCGCCGGGGGCGGGGAGATGACTGACGCCGTGCAGAAATTTATCGGAGCCCCGCTGGGTTTGATCGGTGTGCACGAATCCATTTCAGTGGCTCGTGCAGCTCTCACGAAAACCGATGCGCTGCTCGTGACCGAAGACGGCAAACCCGTCGCCGTGGTCACCCGGCAGGACCTGCTCACGTTCCTCTCCGAATAAATTTCTCGAACTAGAATCGAAACCCAGTGCCAGAACAGTACGACTTTGCCACCCGCGCCATCCGGGCAGGCCAGGCCTTCGACCCGACGACCGGCTCGGTTATCCCGCCGATCTACCAGACCTCGACATTCGTTCAGGACGGCATCGGCAATTTTCGCGGCGGCTACGAGTACGCGCGCGGCGGCAACCCGACCCGCACCTCGCTCGAGGTGCTGATCGCCGACCTCGAGGGTGGCAAGCACGGCTACAGCTTCGCCTCGGGTCTTGCGGCTGAAGACACACTCCTGCGCGCGATTCTCGCTCCCGGCGACCACGTGGTGATGGGCAACGACGTCTACGGCGGCACCCACCGGCTGGTCAACAGGGTCTTCGTTCCGTGGGGAGTGACGATCGACACCGTCGAAATGACCAACCTCGACGACGTGCGCGCGGCACTCACACCCGCCACAAAGGTGCTCTGGGTAGAGACGCCGAGCAACCCGCTGATGAAGATCACCGACATCGCCGCGCTCGTCGAGCTCGGACACTCAGCTGGCGTGCTGGTCGTCGTCGATAACACCTTCGCCTCGCCGTACCTGCAGAACCCGCTCGCCTTCGGCGCAGACGTGGTCACCCACTCGACCACCAAATACCTTGGCGGCCACTCCGACGTTCTCGGCGGCGCGCTCGTCATCGACGACGACGAACTGGCCGAGAAGGTGGGGTTCCTCCAGTTCGCGGTCGGCCCGGTGTCGGGTCCGATGGATGCCTGGCTCAC
>JAODLU010000360.1 GCA_025464125.1 Microbacteriaceae bacterium
AGTCACTCTGCCTCTCCCGCTGGCCAGGACTCGAAGCTGCCAAGACCCTCGAGCGCGAGACCGAACTGCAGGCCCTCTGCGACGACGCGACGAAGACGGCGGGTGAGCGCGAAACGCGTGTAGCGCAGAACGGTCGACGGCTTCGCAGCGAGATCTTCCGCGATGCGACGAGCCTCGGCCCACGCCGCGTCAGGGTCCGGCAGTACGCGGTAGTAGAGACCCAGTCTCTGGGCTTCCTCAGCCTGGATGCGGTCAGCGAGCAGCAAAAAGGCACGCCCGCGGTTGGGGCCGAGCAGTTCCTGCCACACGACGTGCACGCCATCGCTCGGCACCGTGCCGAACTTGAGGTGGGGGGCATCCTGCAGCACCGCGTCTGAGGTCGCGATGACGATGTCGCTCAGCAGGGCGATCTCTGCGTGAACCCGCGCTGGACCGTTGACGACCGCGACGACCGGCACCTCGATGTCGAGCAGGTTCAGCAGCAGGCGCTGGCCGTGAAAAAAGATCTTCTGCCACTTCTGCGGGGTCATCTTGCCGACCCATGAGTCATCGAGGCGCTCACAAAATGCGGAGCCCGTTCCGCCGAGGATGACTACGCGATTTTCGGCGTCGGCGGCGATATCGGCGAAGAGGTAGCCAAGCTCGGTGTGCGGTCCGTCGCCCCAGACCAGCGGCCCGCCATCCGTGTGCAGCTGCACCGTCAGGATGCCGTTGTCACGACTCAACCGGGCATGCTTGTAACGGTCGCGATAGTCATCAAGTTCGCGCATCGGTGCGCTCCTTCTTCGAACATCGGGCGCCCTCTGCCGATGTCACCGTCCGATCGGCGATGACGCGGAACTGTTGCAGACGCTATGACAAGGCAACTTAACCGTCAAGAGCCCTAACGAACGGGCAGATATTTGACGAAGTTGCGAGCCCTAATGTTATATGGTCCTAACTAGGTGCCCCGTTGCGGCACCGCTTCAATGACCTGCAAGGATGCACGTGCTGAAGAACCTGTCCGAGACGGCTGTGCCGTGCCCCGGGAGCGCCGCCGAAGACTCAGCGTCGCACTGTCGCCACACGCTCGGACGGGGGCGCTGATGGACCTGCACATCGAGCCGGAGCGGGATCGGCGACGCATCGAAGCCCGCGAATGGCTAGTCGCGAACGTGCCACGGCATCCACTGCCGTCGATGGACACTCCACAGGGAGCCGTCGCCCACCGGGCCTGGGATCGAAAGCTCGCAGACGCGCGCTGGGCAGTTGTCGCGTGGCCTGAGCAGTTCGGCGGGCGCGGCTACGACCTGCTCGACTGGCTGCTCTTCGAGGAGGAGTACTTCGCTGCAGGCGGCCCGGCGAGGATCACCAACAACGGACTCTCGCTGCTCGGCGCCACGCTGCTCGATCACGGCACTGATGAACAGCGGCACCGGATCCTGCCTGGCATGGTCAGCGGCGACACGGTCTGGGCACAGGCCTGGTCGGAGCCGGGCGCAGGAAGCGACATCGCCTCGGTATCCTCTCGCGCCACCCGGGTGGACGGTGGCTACCTGCTGTCTGGGCAGAAGATCTGGAGCTCTCGCGCAAACGTCGCCGACCGCGCATTCGGCCTGTTCCGCTCAGACCCTGAGTCGATACGCCACCGCGGGCTCACCTACGCGATGTTTCCGCTGCGGGATGCGAGCGTCACGGTACGACCCATCGGGCGTTTCGACGGCGACCCGGTGTTCGCCGAAATCTTCCTGGACGAGTGCTTCGTGCCAGACCGGGATGTAATCGGCACGCCGGGCGACGGCTGGACGGTGGTGATGGCAACCGCCGCAAAGGAGCGCGGCGTGACCCTCCGGAGCCCCGGCCGCTTTCTTGCGACGGCCAGGGACCTGGTGCGGCTCTGGCGATCACTGCCGCATGAAGCGCACGCTCGCCACGGAGCGGCGGTTGCGCGCCTCTGGTCGCGTGCCGAGGCGTATCGCATCTCAGGCTTTTTGAGCACCGAGGGCAGGATCGGCGCCGAAGAGGCGAGCATGGGCAAGCTCTTCTGGTCCGAGCTCGATCTCGAACTGCACGAACTGGCCATCGCGCTTCTCGACCAGCGGCGACAGCTCGGAGCTGGCGCGCAGGCGGACGCTGCCGAAGAAGAGGGCTGGCTGGCCGGATATCGCTTCGCCCTCGCCGGCCCGATCTACGCGGGCACCAACCAGATCCAGAAGAACATCATCGCCGAGCGACTTCTCGGCTTGCCGAGGGCATGACATGGATCTGAAACTGACAGCTGAACACCTCGCCATGGCGGAGGTCGTGCGAGACCTCGTCGCCTCCTGGAAGCAGTCCGGCGCTGACGGCGCTGCCCGATGGAAGTCCTTCAGTGAGGTCGGCCTCGACCAGGCTCTCGTCACCGAGGACGAGGGTGGGCTCGGGCTGGGGCTCTCCAATCTGCTGCCTGCTCTTAAAGCGCTCGGGCCGGCATCGGATGGGTGGCCGTGGGCCGCGACCATCGTGGCTGCGCCTGTGCTCGCGCGGCAACTGGGCCTCGAACTCGAGGCTCCGGTCGGCGTAGC
>JAODLU010000014.1 GCA_025464125.1 Microbacteriaceae bacterium
GACGCTCGAGCGCGGCATCCTTCTCGAAGTGCTTGCGGTACTCGTCGAGGGTGGTCGCACCGATCGTCTGCAGCTCACCGCGGGCGAGGAGCGGCTTGAGGATCGATGCGGCGTCGATCGCCCCCTCCGCGGCACCGGCTCCGACGAGGGTGTGGATCTCGTCGATGAAGGTGATGATGTCGCCGCGGGTGCGGATCTCCTTCGTCACCTTCTTGAGGCGCTCCTCGAAGTCACCGCGGTAGCGGCTGCCAGCGATGAGCGAACCGAGGTCGAGCGTATAGAGCTGCTTGTCCTTCAGCGTCTCCGGCACGTCGCCACGAACGATCGCCTGGGCGAGTCCCTCGACGACCGCCGTCTTTCCGACGCCGGGTTCACCGATCAGCACAGGGTTGTTCTTCGAGCGACGGGACAGGATCTGCATGACCCGCTCCATCTCCTTCTCGCGCCCGATGACCGGGTCGAGTTTGCCGTCGCGGGCAGCCTGGGTGAGGTTGCGACCGAACTGGTCGAGAATCTGGCTGCCGCCCTGGGCAGCAGCCTGGGTCTCGCCGCCGACAGCGACCTGCTCCTTGCCCTGGTAACCGGAAAGCAGCTGGATGACCTGCTGGCGAACACGGTTGAGGTCTGCACCGAGCTTGACGAGCACCTGCGCAGCGACACCTTCACCCTCGCGGATGAGGCCGAGCAGGATGTGCTCTGTGCCGATGTAGTTGTGACCGAGCTGCAGCGCTTCACGCAGGGAGAGCTCGAGTACCTTCTTCGCCCTGGGCGTGAAGGGGATGTGGCCGGTGGGCTGCTGTTGGCCCTGGCCAATGATGTCCTGGACCTGCTCGCGCACAGCGTCGAGCGAGATGCCGAGGGACTCGAGAGCCTTGGCGGCGACGCCTTCACCCTCGTGGATCAGGCCGAGCAGGATGTGCTCCGTGCCGATGTAATTGTGGTTGAGCATTTTGGCCTCTTCTTGCGCCAAAACAACAACGCGGCGGGCCCGGTCGGTAAATCGTTCGAACATGATTCGCTCCTCTGACGCCGTGCAGGTGTGGCGTCGTTATAGAGAGAGTAACCAGCGCACCCTGCGTTTACTGCCCCTGTTCGCCCTCGGCGTGACGGGGTTCTGCCTACATCCCAGTGCTCCTGCCCGTCACAAAGCGCAAGACCCCCGTTTGTTGAACTCTCACGAAATGCTTAGACAACGTTAAGTAAAGCTTGGGGCGCCGGACCTGCGGCGACAGAGGTGCGGTTGTGACGGGTTCTAACGTGGATCACGCCCTCGTTTTGAGGGCCAATTCCTCGGAGACGAAGGCTCGCAGTGACTGTCCGAACGCCCAGAGATCGCCGCGTCATGCTGGCACTGGTCTCGGCATTCGTGCTGGTGGGCGCGGCCGGCATCGTCGTGCGGGTCGCCGGTAACTCGGCCCGCTCCGCACCGCAGGGCAGCACGATCGCCATCGGCGGCGGGGCCCTCGACTGCGGTGTCGGGTGGATTCACCCGCACGCGGGCAACCTGACCTTCGCGGTCACCAACGGTGGCGTGAACGCCGAAGACGTCTACCTCGAGACAGCAGACGGCTCTGCCGTCTTCGGCGAGCTGGAAGGCATTGGCGTCGGCGCCACCCACCTTCTCAGCGCGTCGCTCGGGCAGGGCAGCTATCACTTCGTCTGCCTTCCCTCCGACGCGGATGCCCTCATCGGCCCGTCGATCAGCCTGGCCCGGGCGGGCACGCCAGCTCACCTCACGCCCGGCATCCGGCTGGTCACTAAAAACGACCTGACCGAGCCCGCGATCGCGTACCACGCCTGGATAACCGGGCAGCTCCCCGCGCTGTCGGCCGGGGCCGCAGGCCTCGAAGCCGCGGTGTCGACGGGTGACAGGGCCGCCGCGCAGGCGGCCTGGCTCACCGCCCATCAGGAATACGAATCACTCGGTGCCGCCTATGGCGCTTTCGGCGACGCGGATGCTGCCATCAACGGCACCCCGGCGGCCGGAGACACCGCGAGCAACGACCCTCACCTCACCGGCTTCCACCGCATCGAGGGGCTGCTCTGGTCGAACGCCCCTGTGCTGGATGCCGCAGCGCCCGCCCGGCAGCTGGTCACCGACATCGCGTCCCTGACCTCCCAGTTCGCGAGTAGTCCGATCGACCCGATCGACGTCGGTCTTCGCGCCCACGAGATCCTGGAGAACGCAATCCAGTTCGAGCTCACCGGAGCGACGGATGCCGGCTCGCACACCGAGCTCGCCACGATCTCCGCGAACCTCGATGGCACCCGCCAGGCCCTCGAACCGCTTCGCGACCTTCTCAGCACGCGCTATCCCGGGTTGGCCGAAACGGACCGGTGGCTTGCGCGGTCCACCGCGCTCGTCGCATCTTTCCGTGCGGCGAACGGCAGCTGGCAGCCGCTCACCACGCTCACCCCAACCCAGCGGTCGGTTCTCGACGCGACGCTCGATAGCACGGTGGAACTGCTCGCCCCGGTCGCCTCGATCTGTGACCCGAGGAGGGCAGACAAATGACCCGCAGAGAAAGCCCAGTGGGTGGAGGATTCGGCAGGCGCTCGTTCGTCTCCGGCCTGATCGGAGCGGGCGTCGCCGCGCCACTCGCTCTCGGCGGAGCAGCGGCGCCCGCCCTTGCCGCGAGTGGCACCGGCGCAACGTCTCACCCCTTCGAGGGCGATCACCAGCAGGGCATCCTGACCACGACCCA
>JAODLU010000089.1 GCA_025464125.1 Microbacteriaceae bacterium
AGCCTGATCCCACCGACAGCGGCCAATAGACGCGGGGAGTAGCGCAGCCCTTGCCCGTCAGGCCAGCTGGATGATGTTGAAGTTGTCGCGGAACACGTTCGCTGGGTCATAACGCAGCTTCAGTTCACGGAGTCGCGCCAGTGTCTTCGGCGGGAACGCATCCTCCAGCCTTGCCGGGCTCTGGTCGGTCTCGAAGCTCAGGTACATGCCCTCCATGTGCGGTTGCAATATTCGCCATGCTGCGTCCAGCCGCGCATCGTTGCCTCCGAGGGCCGCGATCGAGAAGTTTGCAGAGCGGTGGCCGTACGCGGTGGCGTCAGCATCGATATCCGACACAGCCCCGCCCACTGACCGCACGGAGAAGAAATACACCGCGCCGCTCTCGAGCATGGCTGCCGCGGCTGCGGCGAACTCGGGAGTGAAGTGCTCAGCAAAGCCCGAGCGCGAATTCGGCTGGCCCTGGCCATCGTGGTCGCCGTCCTGCACGTTCGCCATAACGCTCGCATACGGCACGATCTGCACAGACTGCTGAAGCAGAGGGCCAAGCTCGGCGATGGGCTGCAGCCGCGCAATGATGGTGTCCGGATCGTCGGAATCGACCATGCACATGACCTGGGCCACAGCAGGCTGACCAGCGCGTGGCGCGCCCATGATGAGGAAGCTCGTGAGGTCGCGGGGCGCAGCTTCGACTACAGCACCCCAGCCCTGCAGGAAGGTCGCGGTATCGCCAGCGTCGATTGCGAGCTGGGCCCAGCCGACAGCGCCGACCTCATCCACCTCGAATTCGAACGCCACGACGATGCCGAAGTTTGCTCCTGCACCCCGCACTGCCCAGAAGAGATCGGTGTTCTCGTCGGCGCTGGCCCGCACGAGCGATCCGTCGGCCAGTACGATTTCCACGGCACGCACGTGGTCGATGGTCAGTCCATGCTCGCGCACCAGCCAGCCGATGCCGCCAGCGGTCGCGAGGCCGCCGACGCCAACACCTCCATAGTCGCCTGAGCTCAGGGCCCAGCCGTTGGGCTGAAGTGCAGCCGCGACATCCGCCCAGAGCGTTCCAGGCTCGACCCGCACCAGGCGACGTGCCTCGTCGATGACGTCGACTGCGTTGAGCTTCGAGAGGTCGATGATGATGCCGCCGTCATTGGTCGAACGACCACTGATGCCGTGGCCGCCGCTGCGCACCGCCAGTGCGATTTCCGGATGCGCACGGGCATACGCCAGTGCGTCAACGATCTCCGCAGTGGTCTGCACCTGCAGGACGAGCCCCGGCGTACCGCCTCGCATGTATGTGGACTTCACCCGCGAATAGCCGGAGTCTCCAGGCTCGATTGCCCTGGCCACGAGCGATTCAGGCAGGCCGTCGTAGTCGATGCCCTCCCGACGCTTGGCGAGCGCGATCGTGCTGCGAACCCGCCCGGTCTGGATGCCTGACACAGAGCGTTCCGCGGCTACCGCCTCTCGTAGTGCCGGCGCGACTTCTTCGGCGAAGCGCTGCATCACCGAAGGGTCATCGCCCATCACGATGAAGACGCTGGTGCCATCGTCGATCGCGAAAGGCAGCAACTGCTCGGCCCAGTCCGTGCTGCTGCCTGGCAGTTGGCCGATGTTGAGTAGCCTGCGGATCTCGCGCGGGTCGCGCCCGGCTTTCGTGGCGGCCTCGTCGATGGTCGCGTTGCCGTCCTTGTAGGCGCTCCCCTCCAGGTAGGGGAGGGAGGGCAGCCAGCCGTCGGCCTTGCGACCGATGAGCCGCAGCATCCGAGGCTTCAGCGCTCCGAGCCAGATGGGGATTTCATGGGCAGGTGCAGGCCCGCGTTTGGCGCCGTGCAGATGGTAGTACTCGCCGTCGATCACCAGTGGTGACCGGTTGGCGGCATCCCAGATTCCCCGGATGACGTCGATGGCCTCTCCGAGCGCCTCAACCCCCTGGCCGGGTGTCAGCTTGCGCCCGCCCATCGAGTCAACCGCGTCCCAGAAGCCGCCGGCGCCGAGGCCGAGCTCGACCCTGCCGCCCGAAAGCAGGTCGAGGCTTGCCGCGGCCCGTGCCAGTACGGCCGGCGGTCGCAGCGGCAGGTTGAGCACGTTCGCCGAGATATGGATCGTGGATGTCTGCGCTGCCACCCATGACATCAGCGTCCAGGTGTCGAGAAAGCCGGCCTGGTAGGGGTGATCTTGGAAGGTGACCAGGTCGTAGCCCAGGCTTTCACTGAGCTGCGCGAGGGCGACGGGCGTCGTAGCCGGCGCGTTCCCCGGGGTGATGAAGGTGCCGAACTCTATGCGATGGCCGTAGTCCACTGTGTCTCCATTTGGTATGTCCACAAGATCATATGCGAGACAACTCATCTGTATCACCACCTATTCCGCTAGGCTGTGATCATGGCATCCGATATCGAGAGCACCCTCGGCTGGTCGCTCGGGGTCGTCTTCCGCGCGTGGCAGGAGGCGATGCAGCGCGCCCTCGTCGAGTTGCCGCACGGCTCGCGGGGCTTCCAGATCCTGCTCACGGTCGCCAACGACGGCCCACCGACCCAGGCCGCGCTGGCTGCCCACCTCGGCATCGATCGCACCGTGCTCACCTACGTTCTCGACGACCTCGTGGCCGAGGGCCTGCTCGAGCGCATGACCGATTCGGCAGATCGTCGGGTGCGCAGGTTGCAGCTGACGGCGAAAGGCAAGTCAACGATCTCCCGCCTGGAGCTCAGCGCAGGGGCCGCCGAGGCCGACATGCTCGGGTCCCTCTCTGCGGAGCAGCGAACTGCTCTCGCGCATTCGCTTGGCGAGGCCGCGACGCAGATCCATCGCGCAGACCCGCGCCACGACGCGTGCACTCTCGTTGCCGGTGCGCTGGTCTCCTGAGTCCGCCCTCGTCCGCCCGCCCTCGTCCGCCCTCGTCCGCCCGCCCCCGCCCCCGCCCGCCCCCGCCCCCGCCCGCCCTCGTCCGCCCCGTCCGCCCC
>JAODLU010000150.1 GCA_025464125.1 Microbacteriaceae bacterium
GTTGCCGCCATTGCGGCTGTGCCAGATGGGGTGAAGAAGTGACAGACACCGAGGGTTCTCTCGTCGTAAAGGATCTGCGCGTCGAGTTCGACGGATTCGTCGCGGTGGGCGGCGTCTCTTTCGATGCTCACCCCGGTGAAGTGCGATTCCTGATCGGGCCGAACGGTGCAGGCAAAACTACCTGCATCGACGCAATCACCGGATTGTCCAAAGGCACCGGATCGGCGAAGCTCGGTGACCAGGAGCTGCTCAGCACGCCCTCCCACAAGATCGTGCGGCTCGGAGTCGGTCGCACCTTCCAGACCGCGAGCGTGTTCGAGAAGCTCTCTGTGCTGCAGAACCTCGACATCGCCGCGGGCCTCCACCGTTCGACGTTCTCGCTGTTGCGGGCTCGACGCGGTGTCGATCCGGCGATCGAGGAGGCGATGGAGGAGACAGGGCTGAGCAAAGAGCGCGCGACACCTGCGGGCATCCTGTCCCACGGCCAGAAGCAGTGGCTGGAGATCGCCATGCTGCTCGTGCAGGACGCGAAGCTGTTGCTGCTCGACGAGCCTGTAGCGGGCATGAGCCAGGACGAGCGCACCGCCACCGGCGAACTGCTCGGAAGGGTTGCGATGAACCGCGCTGTAGTCGTCGTCGAGCACGACATGGACTTCATGCGGCGATTTGCGACCAGGGTGACTGTTCTGCACCAGGGAAGAGTGCTCAGCGAGGGGTCGGTCGCCGAGGTGCAGGCCGATCCGAAAGTCCAGGAGGTGTACCTCGGCACTGTGGGGGCAGCCCCAGTCACCACCAGTGGAAAAGAGGCCGACTGATGCTCGAGATCACCGACATCGATGCAGGCTACGGCCGAACCGGTGTGCTTCGTGGAGTTTCCATTCCCGGCTCCACCAACATCGTCGCGGTGCTAGGCCATAACGGCGCGGGCAAGACCACGTTGCTTCGCGTCACGATCGGCCTCATCCGCCCAACCCGCGGCAAGGTGCTCTTCGACGGCGAGGACGTCACACACCTGGCACCGAACCGGCGCGTCAAGCGCGGCATGGCCTACGTGGCCCAGGGCCAGCAGTCCTTCGGACAGTTGACGACAATGGAGAACCTCCAGCTCGTTGCCGACGGCCGACGCAATGGCAAGGCGAAGATCGCCGAGATGCTAGAGCGATTCCCGGCGCTCGCGCTTTTCTCCTCGCGGAGGGCCGGGCTGCTCTCAGGTGGCCAGCGACAGCAGCTTGCCATAGCCAGGGCGCTGATCACCGAGCCAAAACTACTGATCCTGGACGAGCCGACCGAGGGCATCCAGCCGACCATAGTGGCCGAAATCGAGGAGACAATCATCGGCCTCGCCAGGGACGGCCTCAGCGTGCTGCTGGTCGAGCAGCACATCGGTTTCGCCCTGGAAGCCGCAGAAAAATACGTCGTGCTCGCATCTGGCCGGGTGACGCTCGCAGGTCCGGGCGGCACCGCCGCGCTGGGCGCAGTGCGAGAGGCGATGGTGATCTAACTCAGATCGAATCGTCGCGGCAACGCGCGCGAAACACGCTGTCGGCAGAATGCTGACATCGCGTATGCGCGGGAGGTGACGCAGGTGGCTCGAGCCGACGACGCGCGCGCAGCCGCCGAGGACAGCCTCGAGGACTACGCGTTCCGCTACGTGCCGCGTTCGTTCCGACGCTGGAGCGCTCTTTCCATCGGTGGCACGGCGCTTGGCTCGATCGCATTCCTCGCCGACTTTTCGATCGGGGCGAGCGTCGGGCTCGACCACGGTGCGGCGAACGCGATGCTCGGAATCCTGCTGGCATCCGTCATCATCTTCGCGGTCGGCCTGCCTGTGGCCTTCTACGCCGCGCGATACAACCTCGACCTCGACCTGGTCGCCCGCGGCTCCGGCTTCGGCTACTACGGCTCGATGATCACGACGGTCATCTACGCCGGCTTCACCTGCATCTTCTTCGCTCTCGAGGGTGCGATCATGGCGCAGGGGCTGCAAGCGGCTATCGGCCTTCCGCTGCCCGCGGGATACCTCCTGTCGACGGTGGTTGTCATACCCATCGTCGTTTTCGGCATGAGGGCGCTGGAGCGCCTGCAGTTCTGGACGACGCCGCTCTGGCTCGCACTCGCGCTGCTGCCGCTGATCTGGATCGTGTTCACTCAGCCTGACGCCGTCAGCGACTTCCTCGGGTTCCCCGGCGGGTCAGGTGGCAAAGTCAGTTTCAGCGCGATCGTCTCAAGTGCTGCGGTGTGCTTCGCCCTGGCCCCGCAGCTTGCCGAGCAGATCGACTTCATCCGGGTGAAGCAGCACCGCACCGGGACCAACCGCAAGTCGTGGTGGGCTGCGCTCCTGTTCAGCGGACCCGGGTGGGTGCTCTTCAGTGGAACGAAGCAAGTGATCGGAGCGTTCCTCGCCGTCTACCTGGTCATGAAGGTCGACCCCACGATTGGGGACAGCGCGGTGGAGCCGGTGAAGCAGTTTCTCGGCATGTACCGGTCCCTCCTGCCTGACTGGATCGCCGTGGCGCTGGCGCTCATCCTCATTGTGATCGCGCAGGTGAAGATCAACGTCACGAATGCGTACTCGGGCTCGCTGGCCTGGTCGAACGTCTACACGCGTGTTCGCAAGCGCTACCCCGGCCGCGCGGTGTTCGTCGCTTTCAACCTGGCCATCGCGCTTGCGTTGATGCTCATGGACGTCTTCAGCCTCATCTCATTCGTGCTCAGCCTGTATGCGAATGTGGTGATGGCATGGCTCGTCACGATTTCGGCGGACATTGTGATCAACAAATACCTGCTGAAGCTGTCTCCACGTTTCCCCGAGTTTCGACGGGGGATGCTGCATAACTGGAACCCCGTCGGGCTGACCTCCGTCGGGCTCGCTTCCCTGCTCTCGCTGGCCTCATTCGCGGGCCTCTTCGGCCCGGCGATGCAGCCGTTCTCGGTGCTGATAGCAATCGGGGTCGCCCTTGTCGTGACGCCTCTGATGGCTGTTCTCACGCGCGGCAGGTACTACCTTCGTCGCCGCAGCGACGGCATCCCGACGCCCATCCTGGATGAGGACGGCAATCCCTCTGGGGAGCGACTCCGCTGCCACGTTACTGGTTACATGTTCGAGCGACCGGATATGCTGGTGTCTGCCGAGCGAGGGCCGAACGGTGAGATCCAGTACGTATCGTCGCTCGCACTCACGCTAGACAAGACCGGCAGGTACCTGCTTCCGCCGGAGCCCTACGAAACTCCAGGTTCACGGCGTAAGAAGGAGTCGTGATTACCGGAAAGAAGAAGGACTTGTGATGGAAGAGCCGGTCGATGCCCAGGCCGCCATTCTCGCAAGCGCTGTCGCCCTCCTGCAGGAGCGCACCTTCGAAGACATCTCCTACCTGGATGTCGCAGAAGCCGCCGGAGTCTCTGAGCGCACGATCTACCGCCGCTTCCCCACGCGATCGCACCTGCTGGAGGCGCTGGCGCGATGGATCGAGGCTGAGCGATTCCCCCTCTCAGAGTTCCGCACTCCCGAGGAATTCCGGCGGGCTGTACGCGACCGATTCCGCGCATATGGCACGGCACCGGGCTACGCGTTCGTAGCAGCGCGCGGTGCGGCTCTTTCTCCTACGACCGAAGCTTCGTCTGCCCCGATCACCGTCGCCATTCTCGCGATGCTCGATGAGGCTGCACCGAACCTGAACCGGCGCGACAAACAGCGCATCGCTGCCGCCGCGCGGTACTTCTCCTCGCCGATCTTCTGGGCTCGCATGCGCGCCGGATTCGACATGAACGCCGACGAGACTTTCGAGGCCTTCGACCGGGCCATTCTCCAGGTTCTCGCGACTGCGCCAGAAGCGAGCTGGGCCGCATAGTGCCCGAGGCTGGCCCGTTGCCGGAGCTCTCCTCGACCCAGGTCTCCATACTGGGTGCGTACTCCGAACTGATCGACGAGGTCGGCACCGACGACGTCTCGTTTCGGCTCATCGCTCTGCGGGCCGGCGTCGGAGAGCGCACAGTTTTTCGTTACTACCCGACACGCGTCGAGCTGCTCATGGCGACCTCTGCCTGGATCGAGCGCACGATCTTCACGAGGCAGGAATCGGAGTCCATCTTCGATGTTCCGATCGCGATCCGCGAGGCCATGGAAGCCTACGAACGGCGCCCCGAACTCGCGCATGTCGTTGCCGAGACAGCAATGCGTGGGGTGAACGGCTCGGAGTCGGCGCCGCAGCGGGATCGGTTCGATGCGATGCTTCGCCACGAAGTGCCTTCGCTGGCCGAGCACGAGCGGCTCCTTATAGTCGCCGCATTGTGCCACCTCGATTCCTCGACGACCTGGGTGACCATGCGTCGAGAACTCGGCATGACCGGCCGGGACATCGCCGATGCCGCCATGTGGACTGCGGAGGCGCTGCTCGACCCCATCCGCGACCGGATCGCCCGCTAGCCGCACTCTGTCCGCTGGGTGCCAGGTCCGCTGGGTGCTACGCGGGCATCCTCAGCTTCTCCTCGAATCGACCAATTCTCCACACGAGCAGCGCGATCAGCCAGGTGGCGACGAGCGTGCCGACGATGGCGTAACCGAGGAAACCGAGACTGTCGAACCAGTCCAGGAATGGACTCTGCCAACCGAGGTTGTCGGCGAGCACCGAGAACAGCTGCACCAGTCCGATTACCAGGGCGATGAAGGCTGACATCACGGTGATCACCACGTTGTAGTAGACCTTGCGCGCCGGGGTGAGGAACGCCCAGCCGTAGGCGAGGTTCATGAGAACGCCGTCCAGGGTGTCGAAAAGGCACATGCCGGCCGCGAACAGGAACGGCAATGAAAGAACCGCCCACCACGGCAGGCCACCGAGGACCGCGGCGCCGGAGAGCACCAGCAACGTGATCTCGGTCGCCGTGTCGAACCCGAGCCCGAACAGCACGCCAAGCGGATAGATCTTCCATGAGGCGTCGATCCTGTCAGCGAGCCGGCCGAAAATCCGGTTCATCAGGCCGCGCTTGTTCAGTTCTGCCTCGAACTGCGATTCGTCGAACTCTCCGGCGCGCATGCGGCGGAAGACCCGCACGATCGCGACAACCAGCAGGATGTTGATGATCGCGATGACCATCAGGAAGACACCCGACACGGTTGGGCCGATGATGCCGGTGATCTGGTGCAGCAGCGAGCCCCCGTTCTGCACTTGCGCATTGAATGCGGCGACGCCAAAGCCGAGTGCAACGCACATCAGGAAGACCACGGTTGAGTGACCGAGCGAGAAGTAGAAACCAACAGCCAGGGGCCGCTTGCCGCCGGAGGCGAGTTTGCGGGTGGTGTTGTCGATCGCTGCGATGTGGTCAACGTCGAACGCGTGCCGCACGCCGAGAGTCATAGCGAGAATGCCGGTGGCCCAGCCGAAGACCCCGGGGCCATCCGCGCCCTCGACTGCATATTGGCCTGGCACCGCGGCGGCGAGCAGGCCGAAGCCGGCCGCGAACAGCGCGACTACGACTGCGCCCATCAGGGCGATCGATCGCCAGCCGCGCGTATCGAGGCGGTAGCGGGGCCCCATGGCCGCCGGAGTTTCGAAGGCGGTCATAGTCTCCCCTCGAACTGACCGGCGACGGCACCACTCTGCGACCCGGTGGCGTATGTGAATTCGATGGTATCGCGCTGGGCGCATCGGCCACCACGCCAAATCGACTGCTGTGGACGGGTTCTAGCTGAGGGCGTTCACGCAGGCGCTGAGCATGCGCGATAGGGCTGCCTGGTCCGCGTGCTGCAGGCCGGACAGCATGCGGCGCTCGACCTCATCCACTCGAGTTTGCGCAGCGTCGAGTACGTTTGCGCCCTCAGCTGTGAGCGTGGTGGGTAGCGCTCGACCGTTCTCGACTGACTCTGGACGCTCTACCAGTCCGCGATCGAGCAGCAACTGCAACATCGTGTTCATCGACTGGCGAGTCACGAACGTGCTGCGGGCCAGCGCAGCGGCGGAAATGCCTGGCTCGCGCTTCAGCGCGTGGAGGCACGAGTATTGCGACACGGTCAGACGGAGAGGCACGAGTTCCTGCTCCATGCGAAGTCGAAGCAACGACTGCGCCTGCTTCAGCACGTATCCGATCGGGGGTTGGTATGGCATGTCAGTATCCTGACATAGTATTGTCTGTGTAAGGAAACTGACATACAAGGAGAACACAATGACCGTCACCGGTCCCGACTTTTTAGCGCTCCAGGTTCGCGACCTCGAGAAGGCGGCAACCTTCTACGAAGAGACCGTCGGCCTCACACGAGCGCCATTTTCGCCACCCCACGCTGTCGTGTTCGACACGCAGCCGACGTTCGCCGTGCGCGACCCTTCACCGGGCGTAGACCTCGAGTCCGGCGAGCTCGGGCTTGGAGTGGCGCTGTGGCTGCACGACCCTGAGGCGGTCGCGCTTCATGCAAAGCTCGCGGCTGCTGGCGCGACGATTGTTCAGGCGCCGTTCGAAGGGCCCTTCGGAATGACGTTCGTGTTCCGTGACCTCGATGGCTACACCCTTACGGTGCACGACCGGTCGACGCGAGGGTAGAACGCAGCGCTTCCGTGGAGCCCCCTGACGGATTCGAACCGTCGACCCCCGCTTTACAAGAGCGAAAAGAGGCCTGGAGCGGCGCGGTTAGTTTCCCTAATAGCTGATCGGAGGGTTATTTGAGATCAATGTGACGTTCCAGGCCTAACGCCGCACGAGCTTCGGCACACTTGCGCAAGCATGGCGGTGTCGGTAGGTGCGAGCGTGAAGGCTCCAACGGATGCTCGGGCACGCTTCTGCAGCGATCACCCTCGATGAATATGCGGACCTGTTTGACGAGGATCTCGACGCCGTTGCGGTGGAATTAAACAAGGCTGCAAACGAAGCTGTGGCCGGCCGCGTCCTAACACGAAATCGAACCGGAGTCCGTTCCGGCGCCCGCCCTGGTCTCACTGAGCCGCCGGACCTTCAACGCTTCCCATGATGTGGGGCGACGTCGCTGCCGTAGCGCCAGCGGATCGAGCGATAGTGTGGCGGCGGGCCGGTCATCTCCGCGCCGAGCAATCGCTACGGAAAGCAATTTACATGGCCACACCAAGCAACGCGCTAGTGGGCTATGCGGTCCTTCGCGCGAATTACAACGCGAGCGCGCAGAACTATCTTGATAACTTCGCGCCATTCGTGATGTCCGTACTCGCGGAGTCAGGAAAAAGCTTCTTGGAGCGGCACGTCATCGCCGACTCAATCCGATCGCAGTTTGGTATCAATATCCCGTCGCTGGTAATCAGCCGCCTCGTACGTCGCACCAATCGCGAACGACTTACCGAGCCGGTGGGTACCGATGCGGTTGCTTTAACCCCTAAAG